>JAWVEC010000040.1:0-4425 GCA_033856975.1 Gaiellales bacterium | reverse complement strand
CGTCCCTCCGCCTTGCAGTCGAGGCCGAAGCTGCGCGTCATGTGCACCTCGCCCAGCTTCTTGGGGAAGCCCTGGATCCAGCCCCGGATCAGCGCGAAGTCGCGGTCGACCCAGATGTAGGGGCAGGTGGTGACGTGCTCTGTGCCGAGCATCGCGTTGGCCACGATGAAGAACTCCTTGTACTGGCCGCGCACCGGGTCGAGCAGCTCCTCGCCCGAGTCAGAGCACGACTGCCAGTCGACGAACAATGCGGCGCAGCGGCCGGGGTCGTCGGCGAAGGGGGTCAGCCCCTCCGGCAGCACCGCCGCCACCGCGTCCGCGTCCGCCCAGTACTCGATCACCAGGAAGTCGCCCACGTAGTGCCAGGGCGGCGACGGGATGATCGATGCCGATCCTCCCGGTGACAGTGGCAGCGAGTATCCCCGCGTCATGGCAGGGGCTCGCTCAGGAACTGCTCGACCAGCGACTCGGCGAACGACTTGTCGGCGATCTTGTACGCCAGCGCCGTCATCCGGTAGGAGTCGGACAGGTAGAAGCGCTCGTACAGCTCGCCGCGGCCGCCCAGATCGCTGCCGATGTAGTCCCAGGCCAGCCGGAACAGCCGGATCCGGCGCTCGGCGTCGGCACCCGCGGCCTGGTAGTACTTGGCGATCTCGTCCGCGAGAGGGCCCTCGAGGTCGGCCTGCGAGGGCGTGCACATGAAGCCGCCGCCGCCGATCAGCTGCAGCAGTTCGTTGGTGTAGGGCAGCCACTTGGGCATCTCGCCGCGGAGGGCGAGGAACGGCCGGTCGTCGGGATACCAGACGCCGCCCTCGTCCAGCGCCGAGCCGGCCTCGGCCGCGATCAGCCCCGAGCGCGTCAGCTCGACCATGTTCCAGATCTGGCCCAGCTTCTCCTGGATATGGTCGAACCGGACAACGCCGGTTGTGGTCGCGATCAGGTGGCCGAGGCCGAGCGCGAATGAGAGCTTGACGTAGGCGCGCGTGAACGCCTGGTGCATGATGTGCCCGCGCCAGCCGGTGTCGGTGATCACCTCGGAGTAGGCCTCGGTGTCGCCGCACATGAACAGGCGATCCTTCGGCACCTCGACGTCGTCGAATATGACAACGGCGTCCATCTCGTCGAACCGCGACGAGAGCGGGTAGTCGAACTTGCTGCGCTGCTTCGAGTAGCTGTCGCGGCAGATGAACTTCAGCCCCGGCGTGGCCATCGGCAGCGCGAACGAGAGCGCGTAGTTGCCGTCCTGGGGCCGGATGTCCGAGCCCGGGTAGATCGTCAGCTCGTCCGCGTAGGGCGCCAGCGTGGCGAGCATGCGGGCGCCGCGCACGGTGATGTGGTGCTCGGTCTCACCGACCTTGTGCAGCGCCACCTCGCCCATCGCTTGCTCCGCCTCCGGCTTGCTGCGGTCGACCTGCGGGTTCATGATCGAGTGGGTGGTGGAGAGGTCGCGATCGCGCATCAGCTTCTGGTAGGCGACCAGGTTGGCCGCGCCCTGCTCGTTGCCGCGCCGGCTCCAGACGTCGGCGCGCCCGGCGAAGCAGGCGAAGGTGACGTTGAGGTAGTCGGGGGTGCGGCCCATCATGCCGGCGGTGACAGCGGCGGTCAGCTCGATCGCCCGCCGCCGTCGCTCCAGGTCGGCCTTGCTGCGGGGGATCAGGTGGGTGACGTTGACCAGCCGGCCGTCGTCGGGCGAGGGGGCGAGCATCTCGTCGGCGTGCTCGTGCTGGAGGTCGTAGACGCGCGCCATCGTCTCGGCCGCCTCGCGCAGCTGCGGGTGTTCGAGCGGGTGCGTGATCTTCTCGCCGTTCAGCCAGATCTCGCGCGCGTCGCCGCTGAGTCCGTCCAGAAACTGCCGGCCGGTGCGGGCCGCGATCGGTGCCTTCTGCTTCTCGACGGTCGCCATCAGACCTCCAGTGGTGGCAGCGGATGCCCCTGCGCCTGCAGGCCGTCACGCTCGTAGCGGATGGCCTCGGCGTCGAAGCGGAAGTATGAGCGGGGCGGAAGGATGCCCCACACGTTGGAGGAGTGCGGCGTGTCATCCCACTCACGCGGCTCGTGGTCGGGCTCGAGCTGCTCCATGTCGGTGTAGCACTCCACGATCAGATGCTCGTCGGGGATGCGCACGTACCCGCACAGGTTCTGCGCCAGCGCGTGGCGCAGCGGCCCCCACACCAGCCAGCGGCCGTGCTGGCCGAGGTGGTCGAACAGCACCCGCAGCTCGCCCCAGTCGACGTACTCCCAGGCCAGGTGGTGGAAGTGGGCGTAGTCGAACTGCACCAGCGCCATCGCGTGGTGGTCGGAGTTGATCGTGAACCAGTTGCCGGCGCCCAGCAGCCGGTCAGAGATGCGCATGCCCAGCACCTCGCTGTAGAACGCCGTCTGACCATCCAGGTCGGTGGTCAGCACGTTCACGTGGCCGAGCTTGCGCGGTCGCAGGCCGGGCAGCGTCGAGGTGCTGCGGGCGACCGGCGGGCGCGTGTCCTCCTCGGCTGTGAAGGGCGCGATCTCGATCCCGTTGCCGTCCAGGTCGCTCAGGTGCAGCGCGCCGTCATGGTGCTCGTAGGCGACGCCGTGGTGCTCCAGGTGCCGGGCCGCGTCCTCCAGCGAGCAGCCGCGCCGAAGCTCCCAGCCGGTGTGGTCGTGCCCCGGCTCGCCGTCTGCGATCAGCTGGAGAGAGTAGGGCTCGTAGCCGCAGCGCAGGTATGCGTGGTGTCCGACCCGCTCGACCTCGGTCAGCCCGAACTGGACAGTCCAGCGGGCGACGGCCTGGTCGAGGTCGGCCACCCGCAGGGCGACGTGGTCGATGCGGCGCAGATCGATCACGGCGCGGGCGCCTGTCCGGCCACGACCCGCTCGGCCTCGTCCTCGGGCATCGCCAGCGCCACGTGCAAGGTGTTTGCCGAGACCTCGAGCTGCTCGCCGGGGCCGGCCAGATCGACATCCCACTCGACGACGCGGTTGGTCAGCCGGCCGAGGCCGGTGATCTCGACCTCGACCACGTCGCCCGGCTGCATCGGCCGCGAGTTGGCGGGCGTGCCGGACAGCACCACGTCCCCCGGCTCGAGCGTGATCAGCCGGCAGAGGTCGGCCAGCAGGTAGGAGATCGGCCAGATCAGATCGGCGGCAGTGCCCTGCTGCACCACCTCGCCGTTCAGATAGGTGCGCAGCTCGAAGTCGCTGGCATCGAACTGGTCGGCTGGCACCAGCTCGGGGCCGATCGGGCAGAAGCCGTCCTGGCCCTTGACGCGCAGCATCGATCCCCGGTCGGCGTGGCGGAAGTCGTGCAGGCCGACGTCGTTGGCGCAGGCGTAGCCGGCGACGTAGGAGAGCGCCTCGGACTCGGGCACGCCGTGCATCGGCCGGCCGACGACCACCGCCACCTCCCCCTCGTAGTTGAGGAAGCGCGCCCCGCGCGGCCGTCGCAGCTCGCCGTTGTGGCCGTTCAGCGTCGACGGCGGCTTCATGAAGTACGACGGCTCGGGTGGGATGCGCGCCGCGTACTCCTCGACCCGGCTGCGGTAGGTGAGGTGGGTGGCGATGATCTTGCTCGGCTCGACCGGCGCCAGGAAGTGGGCGTCGATGGCGCGCACCCGCCTTCCGGAGTCGAGCTGCACGTCGTCACCGTCCAGCCGACCCCAGCTGGGAGATCCATCGATCATCAGGCGGACACGGCGCTCGGCCACGATTGGATACAATATGCGCTTGCCCGCCGGTGGTCAAGCCGGGCCACCGCCAACTCGCGGGTAGACTCGCCGCGACGACCGAGCAGGAGGAGCGATGCAGCAGGAGACGCGGCGTGAACGGGGTCTGGCTCGACTGAAGGAGCTGGGCGATGAGCCGGGCGGGGACGCCTTCATCGAGCGGATGGGCAGCCCGATGGGCGAGTGGCTGGTGGACTGGGTGTTCGGCGAGGTGCACACCCGCGAGGGCCTCACCGCGCGTGAGCGCGAGCTGATCATCGTGGCCGTGCTGACGACGCTCGGCAGCTCCGATCCGCAGGTCGCGGCGCACATCCGCGCGCTGCGGGCGATCGACGTGCCGTGGAACGAGATCGAGGAGACGATCCTCCAGACCGCCCCGTACGCCGGCTTTCCGCGGGCGATCAACGCGCTCAAGGTGCTGCGCACGGAGCAGGGCCGATGAGGGCGGTGCGGTTCGTCGATCCGTCCGGCGCGATCAAGCTGGGCCGGCTGGAGGACGACGTCGTCTACGACGCCGGGCAGGCCGGTGCGACCGGGTTCGTGCCCAACCAGCAGGGCTGGGAGCAGATCGCCGGGGCGTCCGGGCTCGCGCACCTGGTCGAGGACGTGCGCCTGCTGCACCCGACGGTGCCGAACAAGCTGATCGCGATCGGCCTCAACTACCGCGATCACGCCGAGGAGTCGGAGCTCGAGATCCCGGCGGTACCGGTGGTGTTTGCCAAGT
>JAWVEC010000039.1:0-12899 GCA_033856975.1 Gaiellales bacterium | reverse complement strand
ACCTGCAGTTCAACCAGCTGTTCCAGGGCCTGATCGGCAGCTGATCGAACGACGATGGCTGAAGGATCGGACGGATGAAGGGACGTCAGGCGTATCCGCTGCTGCTGCCGGCAGGGCTGTGGCTGCTGATCTTTTTCTTCATCCCGATGGCGGTGATGGCGTACAAGTCACTGCAGGTGGTGCACGTCGACCTCAACTACCAGCAGCACTTCTCGTTCGCCTGGAAGTGGTCGAACTACACCGACAACATCAGCCAGTACAAGAGCCAGTTCGTACGGTCGTTCGTATACGCCGGCGTGGCAACCGTGGCGGCATTCGTGATCGCCTACCCGCTGGCCTACGTGATCGCGTTTCGGGGCGGTCGCTGGAAGAACCTGCTTCTGCTTCTGGTGATCGCCCCGTTCTTCACCAACTACCTGATCCGCACGCTGGCCTGGCAGACGATCCTGGCCGACAACAGCATCGTCACCCGCAGCCTTGCGACGGTGCACTTCATCGACCTCACCGACAAGCTGGGCTGGACGGCCGGCGGGCGACTGCTGGCGACGCCGTTCGCCGTCGTCTCGGCGATCACCTACAACTACCTCGCGTTCATGGTGCTGCCGCTCTACGTCAGCCTCGAGAAGATCGACCAGCGCCTGCTTGAGGCATCGCTCGACCTGTACGCAAACCGAGTGCGGTCGTTCCTCAAGGTGACGCTGCCGCTCTCGCTGCCGGGCGTGTTCGCCGGCACGCTGCTGACCTTCATCCCGGCCACCGGTGACTACATCAACGCCGAGATCCTGGGCAACCCCAACACGCGCATGATCGGCAACGTGATCCAGAGCAAGTTCCTGATCTTCAACGACTACCCGGCCGCCTCGGCGCTCTCGTTCACGCTGATGGCGATCATGCTGGTGTTCATCGCCGTGTACGCGAAGCTGCTCGGCACCGAGGAGGTGACCACCGTCTGATGTCTGCGGAGGCGGTCACGGTCGAGGCGGAGCAGCAGCAGCGGGAGGCGGCACGAAAGCCACCCAGCAGCCTGGGGCGCAAGCTGCGCTGGCATGCGCTGAACGTGTTCGCCGGACTGGTGCTGCTGTACCTGTTCATCCCGATCTCGGTCATCATCCTGTTCTCCTTCAACGGCCCGGCCGGCAAGTTCAACCTGACCTGGCACAAGTTCTCGCTGGAGGCCTGGAAGCACCCATTCGGCGCTCCCGGCCTGCAGGACGCGGTCAAGCTCTCGCTCGAGATCGCGTTCTTCTCGACCGCGATCGCGACCGCGCTCGGCACGCTCGCGGCACTGGCGCTGGCGCGCTACAACTTCCGCGGCCGCAGCGCCTCCAACTTCGCCATCTTCACCCCCATGGCGACGCCCGAGATCGTGATGGGCTCGTCGCTGCTGACGCTGTTCATCGCCCTTCAGAACCCCAGCCTCGGCTTTGCGACGATCCTGATCGCCCACATCATGTTCAACATCAGCTACGTGATCGTGACCGTGAAGGCGCGCGTGTACGGGTTCGACCGGCGGTTGGAGGAGGCCGCGATGGACCTGTTCGCCAACCAGTGGACGACGTTTCGCAAGATCACGCTGCCCCTGATCGCGCCCGGGATCGGTGCCGCGGCCGCACTCGCGTTCGCGCTCTCGATCGACGACTTCGTCGTCACCCAGTTCAACAGCGGCGCCTCGATCACGTTCCCGCTCTACATCTACGGCGCGTCCAGAAACGGCGTGCCGGTGCAGGTGAACGTGATCGGCTCGCTGATCTTCCTGGTCGGCGTGGGCGGCATGTTCCTGAACCTGGTGATCCAGAACCGGCGCGCCAAGCGCGACGCGATCGCGAGCGCCGGCACCATGCGCCGCGCACAGGCCTCCGAAGCCGCCTAGATGATGGTTGATTCCCGCTACACCGTCAGCGTCGCCCGGCGGCCGCCGGCCACGACGGTGTAGCTGCCCGGCGGCAGCTGCCCCAGGTCGATCAGCACCGCCTTCAGCATCGCGATCTCGGCGCAGGCCGTACCGGGCGGCGCGTCCGAGCCCTCCCTCAGCGCGAGCGTGATCGTGTCGCTGGAGCGATGGACGCGCACCGGCCGCAGCACGTAGCAGCTTGGGATGCCACCCCACCACTTCACCCGCGCCCACGCCCGCCCGTCGTCGCCAACGCCGACCCGCAGGCCGACCGGTCGCACCGGGTAGCCGTGACCGGCGCCGGCGCGGGGAATCACCAGCGTCGCTCCGCCGAACCCGGGCGGCTGGGAGCCGGGCGGCGGCGGATCGTGGGAGACGGGCGTGTCGGGGCCGATGCCGGGGCTCCCGGCGCCGCCGCTGCCGGCGCCGCTCTGGGCGGATCCGCAGCCGGCGGCCAGCAGGGCGGCGGTCAGCAGCGCGATGATGAAGGCTCGTCTCATATGCGATCGGACTCCCGAAACCACCATCCGGTTCCCGGGCGTTTCCGGCCGTCCGGCACTCACGCGTCGTTATACTCGCCCCTCGTGCGTCTCTTCGCCGATCACGAGCAGATCGTCGTCTGCAACCACCGCGATTCCGGCCTGCGCGCCATCATCGCCGTGCACGACACGACGCTCGGCCCGGCGTTGGGGGGCATCCGCATGTGGGCGTATGCCAGCGACGACGCCGCGCTGACCGACGTGCTGCGGCTGTCCGAGGGCATGACCTACAAGAACGCGCTGGCGGGACTCGATCTGGGCGGCGGCAAGACGGTCGTGGTCGGCGATCCCCGCAGCGACAAGACTCCCGAGAAGTTCCGCGCGCTGGGCCGGTTCATCGACCGCCTGGGCGGCAGCTACCTGGCCGCCGAGGATGTCGGTACGACCACCGACGACGCGGAGCAGGTTGCGCTCGAGACGCGGTTCATCACCGGGCTGCCGGCCGCGCGCGGCGGCTCGGGAGACCCCTCGCCGATGACGGCCTGGGGCGTCGTCTGCGGCATCCGCGCGGCGCTGGTCGAGGCCGGCCTGCGCGACCGGTTCGACGGTGTGCGGGTGGCCGTGCAGGGCGCCGGCCACGTCGGCGGGGCGGTCGCCAGGCACCTGCTGGCCGCAGGCGCTGTCGTGACTGTCGCCGACATCCACGCCGATCGCGTGCAGCCACTGCGCGAGTTGGGCGCGACCATCGCCGCGGCGGACGAGATCCACCAGCTCGAGTGCGACGTCTACTCGCCCTGCGCGCTGGGCGCGGTGATCAGGCCGGAGACGATCGGCCGGCTGCGCTGCCGGGTGGTGGCCGGCGCCGCCAACAACCAGCTGGCCGACGCTTCGATGGGTGACGAGCTGAAGCGGCGGGGCATCGTCTACGCGCCCGACTTCGCGATCAACGCCGGCGGCGTGATCAACATCGCCGATGAGCTGATCGGCGACGGATATGACCCGCAGCGGGCGAAGCTGAGCGTGGAGCGAATCGGACAGACGCTGCGCGACGTGTTCGAGCGGGCGCGGGCGGCAGGGGTGGCGCCCAACCGGGCCGCCGAACAGATGGCGCGCGAGCGGATCACGGCCGCCCGCGCCGACCCCGTGCGGTGATACCGCTCCGAGACAACGTGCCCACCCGCAGCCGGCCGGTGGTCACGATCGCCCTGATCGCGATCAACGTGCTCGTGTTCCTGTTCGAGCTGACGGCGCCGGTGCAGCACCTGCCCACCACCACCGGCAAGGTGTTCCCGGTGCAGGGCGAGAGCGCGATCACGGCCGAGTTCGGCTTCGTGCCCTGCGAGCTGCTCGGGTCGTGTGCACTGGGCGATGACACCGTCGACTTCGGCGCCAACGCGAACATCGTCGTCCACCACGTGCCGGTGCTGGCGACGGTGCTCACGGCCATGTTCCTGCACGGCGGATGGGCGCATCTGGGATTCAACATGCTGTTTTTGTGGATCTTCGGAAACAACGTCGAGGACCGCCTGGGACGACTGCGCTTCGCCGGCTTCTACCTGCTGGGAGGAGTCTCGGCCAGCGCCCTGCAATGGTTTTTCGACCGCTCCAGCGACGTGCCCACGATCGGCGCATCGGGAGCGATCGCGGCCGTGCTGGCCGGCTACCTGTTGCTGTATCCGCGGGCGGTGGTGATCACGCTTGTCGGTTGGATCCCGTTACCGCTGCCGGCGATGCTGTTCCTGGTGTTCTGGATCGCCCTGCAGGTGCTGGGAGCGTGGCAGGGCTTCGGCGAGGTGGGCGGCGGAGGCGGCGGCGTGGCCTACTTCGCCCACGTCGGCGGCTTCATCTTCGGGCTGGCCGCCGTGCGGCCGCTCGACCGCGGTGGGTAAGAAGCGCTAAATCTCAGCCGGTGGCGCCGACGCCAAACGCTTGCATCGTCAGCACGATGCGGTCGGAGCGCAGCACGGCGTTGGGATGCAGCCGGTGCGGCGGCAGGTCGCGGGGGTCGTCTCCGCGCCGGCCCTCGTCGACCGAGACGGTCTGCTCGTAGAGGTCGAGCCTGACCTCGTACTCGTACCAGGAGATGTCCCAGGCCACGCAGATCGAGACCACCCGCGGCAGCTCACAGCCCTCGACGGCGACGTTCACGACCGGGTCGCCGAGGCTGCGCGAGATCGCCACCACGCGCTCGGCGTGGGCCGAACGGTTGAACGCCTCCAGAGCCATTCGACGGATCTGGCGCGCGTCGCCCTCGGTGCGGCGGGCCTCGGCCAGCTCGGCGTAGCGGCGCCGCTCGTGCTCGAGCTCCTGCTCGAGCTGCGCCAGCCGGCTCTCCTGCCGCTCGACCTGCGCCGTCTGCTCGTCCAGCCGGGCGGCCACCTGGTGGTGCCGGCTGATCTCGGCGCGGTGGGCGGCCTCGGCCTGGGCGGCCCGCTCGTCGCTGCGGCGGCGCTCCTCGGCCATGCTGCGCAGCTCGCGATCGCGGCGCCGCATCTCGTTCGCCAGCTCCTTCATCTCGCGCTTCACGCTGCGCAGCTCGCCGGACTGCTGCTCGGCCTTCGCCAGCGCGCTGCGAACCTTGTCGAGGTCGAACTCGACCGACTGCAGCTGGCCGCGCAGGCGGTCGATCAGCCCCTCGCGTTCGCGCAGCGCCGCATCCCGAGGCGGGTTGGCGTGCACGGCCACGATCGGCCGTCCGTCCGCCCGCCAGCCGCGCCGGTCGGCCCGCTCGTAGCAGAGCGGGCACACCTTGAGGAAGCGCTTCGAGGACGGATCCTGGTACAGGCGCGCGGGCTCGCCGACCAGAAGATGGCGTCGGCAGAGCGCGCAGCTCGCAGTGTTCTCGGCAGTGCTGGTCATTGTCCGTCCTCCGCAGCGAAAGCGGACTTGGGAGCATACAGGGCCGACGCAGGACGTGGACGCCGATCGGCGAAGAACGTCAGTTTGTGCAGCTGTTGGCGTCGCTCGAGGTGGCTGTGGAAGCCAGGCTGGAGGCATCCGGCTCGATCTCCAGCCGGACGAACCCGGGCGTCGCAACCGTCACCGCGGTCATCCCATCCAAGGTCGGAGCAAGGCAGGCGCTCGAGGGCAGGGTCGTCCAGTACGGGCTGTAGCGCACGCGCACGACGTAGCGACCGGCGGCCGACGCCCACAGCTCCACCCGCTGCTGCTCGAGGTCGCTCAGCTGCGCGCGGCTGCCGGGCGGCGCCGACACGATCGGGGTCGCCTCCGGCAGCTCGTAGAACGTCCAGTGACGGGTCTGGGCAACCGCGATCAGCCCCGAGAGGCCGCTTCGCAGCAGCCTCGCCTCCCCGGCCGAGCTGAAGTCGAGCGGCGCATCCGGCAGCAGCACGTAGCGCACGCCCAGCGACCGCAGCCAGCGCTGGTAGCCGGCCGCATCCAGCCCCCGTTCATACAGCGGCCGGTTGAGCGGGAAGTCGTCCTGGCGGAACCAGCCCCGCGCCAGCGGGATGCGTTGGTGGGCGATGTAGTAGGCATCCCAGTGACCCCAGGTCGCGACCGCCTCCACCCGGTAGCCGGCGATCTCGCTGCGGTGGCTGTCGACGAAGCGGATGGCGGGCCGCCAGTAGGCGGCGCTGGCGGCCGGGTTGTTCCAGGCCGAGTAGGCGTCGCGCACCCACGGCCCGACCTGCAGCGCGACCGCCGCCGCCACGATCGGGAACACCACCAGCCGCGAGCGGCGCGGCCCGACGTTGGCGGCCAGCCACAGCATCGGCGCGCCGGCGATCGCGAACAGCCGGTTCGGGTTGGAGCCGATCGGCCCCTTCAGCAGGAAGGCGACCAGGTTCAGCGCCAGGTAGGCCGCGAACAGCATCCGCAGCGAGCGGGCACGGCTGCTGGTGCCCGTCACCCACAGGCCGACCAGTGAGAACACAAGCACGATCGCCGCATCGGTGAGGTCGTAGGGGTACCAGCCCTGGGTCGGGAATGCGCGCTGCATCAGCACGCCGGTCAGGAACACGACCAGCACCAGTGCCAGCGCCGGCCGGTGGCGGCGAATCGCGACGCGCGGCTCGGCGTGTCCCAGCAGCGCACCTGCCAGAAGCGCGCACAACAGTGCGAAGGCGAGGGGCGAGAACGCGAGCGTCGAGAACACGGAGACGCCGAACAGCACCAGCCGGCCCCGCTGCACCAGCGCCAGCGACAGCAGCGCGGCGGCGGCGCCACCGAGGAATGGATAGACGCCCGCCACCATCATGATGAAGGGGGCGGTGGCGGCAAACGCAAGGCTCGGGCCACGCGCGGCAACGCCCCACTCGCGCCGGCAGACGATCGCGAAGCCCCCGCCCAGCACCGCCGAGGCCGGCACCAGCACGCCCAGCTGCCCCACCTGTGCGGCCAGCGCGTAGTAGAGCACGCTGTAGTTGACGAACTCGTAGCGGCCGGCATACCAGTAGTTGTTCCAGACCTCGAAGCCGCCGTGGCGGTAGAGCCAGGTCTGGAACAGATGCGACGGCGCGTCGCCGCTGGGCGCCGTCAAAATGCCGACGGCCAGCGCGACACCGGCCGCGATCGCGACGCACGCGAGCGGCAGGACGTTGTGGCGCAGGCGGATGCGAGCCGAATCGAGCACAGCCACCGCGAACCATACCCCCGGCAACCGCCGGCGCACCGGATCGCTATCCTTGTTCACGCTCGGGGCGGTAGCTCAGCTGGGAGAGCACCTGGTTTGCAACCAGGAGGTCGCGCGTTCGATCCGCGTCCGCTCCACTCGCTCCCATGATCGGCGGGCGCCGCGCCGCCACCCGTCAACCGGCGTCTGCCACCGTCGCGCCCTGCAGCACCTCGACCACCTGGTCGCTGGTCATCGGCTGCGAGAACATCGGGTAGTCCTGAGCGATCGCCGCGGTCTGCTCCTCGGCGCTGGTGGCCGCCGTGCAGTCGGTCAGGGTGATCACGTCGTAGCCCTTCTCATACGCCGTCCGCATGGTCGACTCGACGCAGCAGTTGGTCAGGAAGCCCCCCAAAACGACAGTGCTGATCTCGCGGCTGCGCAGCACGAAGTCGATGTTGGTGGTCGCGAACGTGTCCAGCCCACGCTTGCCCTCGACCACGATGTCGCCCTCCTGCGGCGCCATCTGGTCGCAGATCTCGGCGCCCCAGCTGCCCTTCACGAACGCGCCCGAGTCGACGACGCCCTTGAGGATGCCGAAAACCTTCTCGGCCGGCCCCAGCTCGCCGTACCCCGCGGCGAAGCTGATCGGCGCGTGCACGATGGTGGCGCCGGCGCGACGCGCCTCGTCGACGACCCGGCTGGTGTTGTCCATCATCCCGGTCTCGCCCATCACGCCCTTGACGGCGTCGTGCAGCGCGCCGCCCTCGGAGGTGAAGTCGTTCTGATACTCGATCAGAACCACGGCGGTGGTGTTGGGGTCGACGTTCATCGTGCGCCTCCCTGCTCGAGTTCTCACGGCCTTTCTGTGGCGATCTCCAGTCTAGTCCCACCCAGCCGAGCCGACTCGATCAGCGCCTGCAGCGCGCGCGCCTGGCCGACGATCTCGGCTCCGGACACGAGCGCGGGGCGCGACTCGCGGACGGCGGCGGCGAAGTCCTCGAGCTGCAGCCGGTAGGGATCGGCCGCGGCGATCGCAACCTGTTCGCCTTCACCGAGCGAGATCCCGGGCGCCAGGCAGTGCCAGGGGTCGGCGACGGTCGCCGTCGTTCGGCTGCCGGTCACCACCAGGCCGGCGTCGTCGGGAAGGTCGAGCGCCGCGGCCAGCTCGCCCACCACGCCGCCGCCGAACTCGAGCGTGGCCTCGAACCGCAGGTCGACGCCGCTCGTGCCCGTCACCATCCGGGCCGTGACTTGGGTCGGCTCGCCGGCCAGCAGCCGGGCGGCGCTGACGCAGTAACAGCCGACGTCGAGCAGCGCGCCGCCGTCCAGCCGGGGATCGAACAGGACGGCGTCCTGGCCGGGATCGGCGGTGAAGGCGAACCTGGCCGACACCCGCTCCAGGTCGCCGATCGCACCCACGGCGACCATCTCCGCCAGCGCGCGCGTCTGGGGATGGTGGCGGTACATGAAGCCCTCGGCCAGCACCACACCTGCCCGCTCGGCGGCGGCCACCACCCGCCGCGCCTGCTCGCCGCTTCGTGTCAGAGGCTTCTCGCACAGCACGTGTTTGCCGGCGGCGATCGCCCGCAGCACCCACTCGACATGCAGCGCGTTGGGAGCGGAGATGTAGACGGCCTCCACGTCTGTGTCCGCGAGCAGCTGCAGGTAGCCGGCATGCGCGGTCGCGATGCCGTGGCGGTGGGCGTACTCGGCCGCTTGGGAGGCATCCCGCGAGGCCACCGCCACCACCTCCGCCGCATCACCGGCGCGGGCGGCCTCAAGCAGCGTGAGGTTGATCCGCGCGGTCGACAGGAGCCCGATCCGGAGTGGCACGCGGAGCACGCTACAGCGAACTGCGGATCGAACCGCAAAAGAAGGCGCACACGAGTTGACTCAGACGGCTCAAGGTCTCACCCTTTTAGGCCGATTCCTTGGGGGATGGATCGGCCCACCCCACGCCGCTTGCCCGCGCCCGGACCAGAAGCACCCCGAGGCGGTCGCTGGATCGACCGCTGGATGTCGACGGTTGCCGATCTCGCTGCGCTCAAGGACAGCCACCCGATGGTGGACGCCGTGATCGACGAGATCGACGGCCGCATGATCCGGATCGGCGATCACTGGCTGGCGGATTTCGCCTCCTGCAACTACCTCGGCTTCGACCTCGATCGCGAGATCATCGACTCCGTGCCGGCATACCTGGACGCGTGGGGCACGCATCCCAGTTGGTCGCGGCTGCTCGGCTCGCCGGTGCTGTATGAGGAGATCGAGGGGCGCCTGACCGAGCTGCTGGGCTGTGAGGACTCGTTGGTGCTGCCCACGATCACGCACATCCATACGGCTGTGATCCCGATCCTGGCCGGGTCTGGGACGATCTTCCTGGACAGCAGGGCTCACAAGACGATCTACGACGGCTGTCAGGTTGCCCGCGCGCACGGCGCCCGGGTCGAGCGGTTCCAGTTCGAGGACCCGGCCGATCTCGAGCGCCTGCTGCGTACGAATCCGGCCCACCCGCGGCTGGTCTGCATGGACGGCGTCAACAGCATGACCGGCAACGCTCCCGACCTGCACGAGTTCGCTCGTGTCGCACGCGAACACGACGCGCTGCTGTACGTGGACGACGCCCACGGCTTCGGCGTGATCGGCGAGCGCTCGCCGGACGAGCTGTGCAGCTACGGCCGGCGGGGCAACAGCCTCGTCCGCCATCTGGGCGAGAGCTACGACGGCGTCGTGCTGGTGGGCGGTTTCTCGAAGGCCTACTCGTCGCTGCTGGCGTTCATCGCCTGCCCGAGCGACATCAAGAACATGCTCAAGGTGGCCGCCCCTCCCTACCTCTACTCCGGGCCCTCCCCCATCGCCTCGCTGGCGACGGTGCTGAGCGGCATGGACGTGAACGAGTCGCGCGGCGACGCCCTGCGGGCCGACATCAGCGCCAAGACGGCGCGCGTGCTCGAATGCCTCGAGCGCGTCGGCGCGGCCACGCCGAACCGCTCCGGCTTCCCCGTGATCGAGATCCCGATCGCCCATCACGAGCAGATCGCCGAGGTCGGCCGGATGCTGTTCGATCGAGGCATCTACGTCACGATGGCCGTCTACCCGCTGGTGCCCCGCGACGAGGTGGGAGTGCGCGTCCAGGTCACCGCGGCCAACAGCGACTCCGAGGTGGACAGACTGATCCTGGCTCTGACCGATCTGGCGGAGCGAGGCCTGCTCCAGTCGCGCTCCGGCGCAGACCAGCGAGCGGCCTGATGCTGATCGGCTCGATTGGACGTCGCGCGTCGGTCTGGCACGTCTATCTGGCTTGGGGCGTGGTCGTCACGCTGCTCTACCTGCTCGTGCCGCCCTTCAAGGGCAACGGCTGGATGATGCCGCTGCTGAGCATGTCGTCGGCGGTCGCAATCGTGATCGGAACCCGCATGCACAAGCCGGGCGCGCGGCGGGCCTGGCAGCTGATGGCTCTGGGCCAGTTCCTGTTCGCCTGCGGAGACGCCTACACCTACAGCTACCCAGCCCTCACCCATCACGACGTGCCGTTCCCGTCGATCGGCGACGGCATCTACCTGGCCCTGTATCCCGCGCTGTTCGGCGGCATGCTGGTGCTGGCGCGGCGCCGCAACCCGACCCGTGAGCGGGCGACGCTGATCGACTCGCTGATCTTGACCATCGGCTTGGGCGTGATCTCGTGGGCGCTGCTGATCTCGCCCTACGTCCACGACAACTCCCAGGGGCTGCTGGGCAAGCTGGTCTCGATCGCGTACCCGACGATGGACATCCTGCTCTTGGCGGGCGCCCTGCGGCTGGTCGTGGACGCTGGCCGGCGCGCGCCCAGCTTCTACCTGCTGGCCGCCAGCATCGTCTCGCTGCTGGCGACCGACTTCATCTACAGCCTCTACACGCTGCGCGGCAGCTACACCGGACAGTGGTGGCTGGATGCGGGCTGGATCGCGTACTACCTGTTCTGGGGCGCGGCGGCGCTGCACCCCTCGATGCGCACGCTCGAGGAACCCGCGCCGGAACGCGAGGTACGGCTGTCGCGGGCGCGGCTGGTGGTGCTGACCATCGCCTCGCTGATCGCACCCGCCACCCAGGTCTCGGTCGGCGGCGCGGCGGGAATCGACATGCGCGTCATGATCGCCTCCTCGATCAGCCTGTTCCTGCTGGTGGTGGCGCGGATGGCCGTGCTGATGCGCCAGCAGGAGCGTTCCGTGGAGCGGGAACGAGCATTGCGAGCGGCGGGCGTGGCGCTGGTGGCCGCCACCGCCCGCGACGAGATCGGAGCGGCCGCGCTTGCGGCCACCCGCGCGCTGTCGGGCCCCGACCACAGCGCCCTGCTCTGCCTGCTGGTGGGCGAGCGGCTCGAGCTGATCGACGCCGATGGACGCTCGGCCCAGCGCTCGCTCGCGCCCGAGACAGCCGACCAGGTGCTGGCAGCAGCCTCCGGCGGCAGCGCCCGGCTGTCGGACGAGGCGCTGCTCGATCTTGGCCTGGGCGAATCGGCACGGGCCGTTCACAGCGTCGCACTCGAGGTGCGCGACGAGCCGCGCGGTGTTCTGATCGCGGCCGGGCCGGTGGCGCTGTCGTCGAGCCAGCTGGCGGCGCTGCAAGCGCTCGCGACCAGCGTCTCGCTGGCGCTCGAAAGCACCAGCCTGACCGAGGACATCCACCGGCGTGAGAGCGAGGCACGGTTCAGCTCGCTGGTCGCACGCTCGAGCGACCTGATCACCGTCGTTGCTGCCGACGGCACCGTGCTCTACCAGAGCCCGTCGATCGAGCGGGTGCTGGGGTACCCCACCGAGCGCGTGGTGGGCACGCGCTTCGACAGCCTCCTGCCGGAGGAGGAGCGGCCGCGGCTGCTGGCCGTGCTCAGCAAGGGCGCGCGGGCGTCCGACGCCGGTCCTGAGGCGATCGAGTGCCGGCTGCTGCACCGCGACGGGCGCTGGCTGCAGTTCGAGGTGCTGCACACCAACCTGCTCGACGACGAGCACGTGCGCGGCATCGTGCTGAACAGCCGGGACGTCAGCGAGCGCAAGGCGTTCGAGGAGCAGCTCGCGCACCAGGCCTTCCACGACTCGCTGACGATGCTGGCCAACCGCGCGCTGTTCGCCGATCGGGTCGAGCACGCGCTCGCCCGCGCCGAATCCGAGAGCAGCGGGCTGGCGGTCGTGTTCGGCGATCTGGACGACTTCAAGACGATCAACGACAGCCTCGGCCACGGCGCCGGCGACCAGGTGCTGATCGAGGTCGCGCGCAGGCTGGCGGCGACCGTGCGGCCGACCGACACCGCCGCCCGCTTCGGCGGAGACGAGTTCGCCGTGCTGCTGGAGCGGGTGGACGGCGACGAGGACGCGACCGAGGTGGCCGACCGGATTCTGGCGGCGTTCGCCGAGCCGATCCAGCTCGATCAGAACGAGGTTTTCGTGCGCACCAGCATCGGCATCGCGATCGTGCGCGACGGTGCCGCCACGACGCCGGCCGAGCTGCTGCGAAACGCCGACGTCGCGATGTACATCGCCAAGCGCGACGGCAAGGGCGGCTATCGAGTGTTCGAGGAGTCGATGCACGCCGAGGCGCTGGAGCGCCTGGAGCTGCGCGCCGACCTGCAGCGCGCGATCGACTCCGACCAGTTCGAGCTCGCCTACCAGCCGGTGGTGCGGCTGGACGACATGGTGGTGTCCGGCGTCGAGGCGCTGCTGCGCTGGCGGCATCCCACGCGCGGAGTGATCGCGCCCGGCCAGTTCATCCCGGCCGCCGAGGACATGGGGCTGATCATCCCGATCGGGCAGTGGGTGCTGCAGGAGGCACTGCGACAGGCCGTCGAGCTGCAGCGCCAGTTCCCCTCCAGCCCGCCGCTGACGATGGCGGTCAACCTCTCGCCGCGACAGCTCAACCAGGGAGACATCGTGGGCGACGTGCGCCGGGCGATCCGCGACACGGGTGTCGACCCCGCCACGCTGGT
>JAWVEC010000038.1:0-4053 GCA_033856975.1 Gaiellales bacterium | reverse complement strand
AGGTAGCTGACAACGACGTCGGTCTTGGTGTCCTGCAGGATCTTGACCACGTCCGCGGTCTCGCCCGGGGCCTTGGTGATCACCTGCGACAGGTACTTGCCGATGCCGTCGTGCGTCATGCCGCGGTAGACGGGGACGTCCAGCTTGGGCACGTCCGAGAACTTGACGGTGTTGTTCTGGCCCCGCCAGATCGCGTCGGAGAGGTCACGGCCGACCTTGTCCGCGTCGATGTCGAACGCCGCGCTGAACTCGATGTCGGAGATGTGGTACCCACCGAGGTCAACGTGCATCAGACCGGGGACGGTGTCTCCCGACTTGGCGTTGCGGTAGTACTCGACGCCCTGGACGAAGGATGATGCGCAGTTGCCGACGCCGACGATGGCGACGCGCACCTTGCCGGTGGATGTTCTGTGTCCGTTTTGAGCGGCCGATTCGGCCATACCTATCCCTCCACTTTCGAGTTGAGCTGTGTGCGAACGAAGGCCATCCGCTGGATGACGGTGAACGTCGTCAGCGCGGCCAACAGGTAGATCACATAGGGCAGCAGCCCGCGCCCGGCGAACGGCAACGCCACCGCCAGCAGCACGATCCGCTCGACGCGGGACATCAGCCCGACGTCGCCTTTGAGGCCGATCGCCTCGGCCTTGGCGCGCGTGTAGCTGACCAGGAACGAGCCGACCAGCGCGATGAAGACGCAGGCCAGAGCGATCGTCTTGCCCTGGTCGGCCAGCACCAGCGCGATCGCCCCCAGGATCACGCCCTCGCTGATGCGGTCGAGCGTCGAGTCGAGGAAGCCGCCGAACGGCGTCATTTTGTCGTGGGCACGGGCCAGCGCGCCGTCCAGGGCGTCGGCCACGCTGCCGATCACGAACACGACCGTCGCCAACACCCAGTGGCGCTCGAAGATCAGCACACCCGCAGCGATGTTGAGCAGGAAGCCCGCCATCGTGAGCTGGTTGGGGGTGAGGGGGACGGAGCGGAAACTCTGCATGAATCGCAGCGCCACGCCGCGTCCACCGTTGGTGTATCCGTCCTTGAGGCGCGCCAGCGAGGTGGTCATCGCGCGTACTATACCACGCGCGCTATCACGCGCGCGGTGCCCGCTCCCGCCCGGCGGTCACGTGGTCGGCTTCAGATGCAGCCGGCGTCGCGTGGAGTCGGGCAACGTCGGCCGCCGCCGTTCGATCAGCCAGGCGATGCCGAGGCCCGCGACCGCGAGCAGTGCGCCGAGGATCGCGTCCAGCCAGAAGTGGTTGGCGGTGGCGACGATCGAGAACACGATCAGGCAGGGGTAGAGCAGCCACGCGATCCGAAGTGCCCGTCGGCGAACCAGGAAGAAGCATGAGAAACCGATGATCAGCGAGAAGCAGGTGTGCACGCTGGGCACGGCGGCGAACGGGTTCGAGAGCATCGCCACCAGACCCGAGTCGTGGTTCACGTCCGCGAACTTCTCCAGCGTGTCGGTGAAGCCGAGGTCGGTCAGCATCCGCGGCGGCGCCGTGGGGTAGAAGAAGTAGCCCACCAGCGCGATCGCCATCGCCGAGAAGACGATGTTGCGGATGAAGTAGTAGTGGTCGTTGCGGCGCAGGTAGAGCCAGAACATGAACAGCGTCGTGACCGCGAAGTGGGCGTGGAAGTAGGTCAGGTTGGCGATGTCCAGCACCCACGGCCGCGCCAGCGCGAAGTGCTGCACGTCGGTCTCGGTGAAGATCCCCAGCGTCTTCTCGAGCGAGACGATGTCGCGGGCGTGCACGAAGGCCGCCGCCAGGTCGCCCTTGGCGAACGTTCGGGAGATCTCGTACACGATATCTGCAAGGGCGAACAGTCCCAGTTGCAGCAGGAAGTCGAGCCACCCCTTTGGGAGCAGCCGCCCGCCCGCGCGGGACCGTGCCACGGCCAACGCACTCATCCAGTGATGGTACCTGATCGGGCGGCTGAAATCGGGGCGTGTCGCAACGGGCGGTCAGCCGCCGATGTGCGACATCTCGACCCGCTCCACCCGGGTCGTGGCCTCGCCTCGCAGCTCCGAGTAGCGGTCGCGGCGTGCCCGCCAGGTGGCGCCCAGCAGTGCCGCCACGGCGTCATCGTCGGCGCCCTCGCGCAGCGGCCCTCGCAGGTCGGTGCCGCGGGCCGCGAAAAGGCAGGTGTAGAGCTCGCCTTCGGCCGAGATGCGGGCGCGCGTGCAGGCACCGCAGAACGGCCGCGTCACCGAGGCGATCACGCCCACCTCGCCGGCCCCGTCGTCGTAGCGGTAACGGGTGGCGACCTCGCCGGGGTAGTTGGGCGGCGCGGGGGTGAGCGGCCAGTGGGCGGCGAGCCGCTCCAGGATCTCGTCGGCCGGCACCACGTCGTCAAGCCGCCAGCCGTTGGTGGTACCGACGTCCATGTACTCGATGAAGCGCAGGATGATGCCGCTGCCGCGGAAGCGCTCGGCCATCTCGACGATCGAGTGCTCGTTCGTGCCGCGCTTGACGACCATGTTCACCTTCACGCTCAGCCCGGCCGCGAGCGCGTGGTCGATCCCGTCCAGCACCCGCGAGACGGGGAAGCGGACGTCGTTCATGGCCCGAAACACGGCGTCATCGAGGGAGTCGAGGCTGACCGTGATGCGGTCGAGGCCGGCGTCGCGGAGGGCGACCGCCTTCTGCGGCAGCAGCGAGCCGTTGGTGGTGAGGGTGAGATCGTCGAGCCCCTCGCCGCGCAGCCCGGCCAGCATCGCGACCAGCCGTTCGACTTCCCGGCGGATCAGCGGCTCGCCGCCGGTGATCCGGATCTTCGTGACGCCGGACTGCACGAATATCCGCGCCAGCCGCTCGATCTCCTCGAACGTCAGGAGCTGTTCGCGGGCCAGGAACTGGAAGTCGTGGCCGAACACCTCCTTGGGCATGCAGTAGGTGCAGCGGAAGTTGCAGCGGTCGGTGACCGAGATGCGCAGGTCGTGGATCGGCCGTGCGAGAGTGTCGGTGAGTGGCGCCATCTCCTGACAGAGTACCGGTAGCCGGATTCGACACCATCCTTGACCGGCTGCTGGCCGAGTACGGCCCCCGTTCGCATCGGTCACTGCCGCCGCTGGACGAGCTGATCCTGACCGTGCTGTCGCAGAACACCAGCGACCTCAACTGCGAGCGGGCGTACCGCGCGATGCGCGAGCGCTACCCGGCCTGGGAGGACGTGCTGGCGGCCGATCCGGCCGATCTGGTGGAGGTGTTGCGCCCGGGCGGTCTGGCGAACCAGAAAGCGCCGCGGATCCAGGCCATCCTGCGCCAGCTGGCGGCCTCCGAGGCGGGGCTCGATCTGGAGTGGCTGGCCGGCCTCGAGCCGGATGATGCGATGTCGTTCCTGACGGCGCTGCCAGGCGTGGGCGCGAAGACGGCCAGCTGCGTGCTGCTGTTCTCGCTCGGGGTGCCGGTGATGCCGGTCGACACGCACGTGCACCGGATAGCGCTTCGGCTGGGGCTGATCGGCCCGCGCGTGACCGCCGATGCCGCCCACCCGCTGCTGACCGCGCTGACGCCGCCCGAGCGGATGCTGGAGGCGCACCTGCTGCTGATCGAGCACGGCCGCCGCACCTGCAAGGCCCGCCGGCCGCTGTGCCATCAGTGCGTGCTGCTCGACCTCTGCCCATTCGGCCAGACATCTCAAACGGCCGCCGTTTCACCGCCGTGACGGCCGCAAGGCTGCTCCCCGGAGGGGGTCAGACCCCTCCGCGGCCGCCGTTGCCAGCTCGTGGCTGCTCCGGCGGGAGGTGGCGGCAATTCGGGCGACCACCGTTGCGAGCTCGGCACATCCGGGCAGCGCCCGTCGGGAGGGGTCAGACCCCTCATACGGCCGCCGTGGCGAGCTCGTGACGCCCGTGTGGTTCTCTCAGGCGAGAACGGGTCTCACGGATAGATCGGGCTGAGGGCGACAGCGCCGATGAGCTTCGGGCCTTGTCAACGACTGGCCCGTCGGCCAAAAACCTGATATAACACGACTGAGATTTTCTAACACGAGTACGCGATACCAAAGGAGTTCCCACATGGGCAAAGTTATCGGAATCGATCTTGGAACAAC
>JAWVEC010000037.1:0-4316 GCA_033856975.1 Gaiellales bacterium | reverse complement strand
AAGACGATCAGTGTTGCGATTGTGAAGAATCCGCAGATGACGGATATTGCGTCGTTGACGCCGTCGTTGTTTACGGCGAAGTCGGGGATCAAGGTCAAGTACACGATTTTGGATGAGGGCAAGTTGCGTCAGATCACGACGCGTGATGTCGGGTCGGGCGGCAAGTCGTTCGATGTCGTGATGATCGGGATGTACGAGACGCCGCAGTTCGGGCAGGCGGGGCTCTTGCAGGACCTGACGCCGCTCGCCAAGGCCGATGCGGCCTACAAGCTGAGCGATGTGCTGCCGGCCGTGCGCAACGGGCTCTCGGCCAAGGGCAAGCTGTACGCCTCGCCGTTCTACGCCGAGTCGTCGTTCCTGATGTACCGCAAGGACGTGCTCGCGGCCAAGGGCGTGACGATGCCCGCGAAGCCGACCTGGGATCAGGTGGCAGCGATCGCACGTCAGGTCAACTCGCCCCAGATGGCCGGTATCTGCCTGCGTGGCAAGCCCGGCTGGGGTGATCTGGGCGCGTCCTTCACGACCGTGCTGAACACCTACGGCGGGACCTGGTGGTCGTCCACCCCCGATGGCAAGCCGGCCGCCGCGCAGGTCGACCAGCCGGCCTTCAAGTCGGCGCTCACGTTCTACAGCAAGCTCGTCCAGGACGCCGGCGAGAAGGACGCCGCCAACTCGAGCTTCAACGAGTGCCTCGCCCAGTACCAGGCCGGTAAGGTCGCGATGTGGTACGACGCGACGGTCGCAGCAGGCCTGCTCGAGGCCGCCGACAGCCCGGTCAAGGGCAAGAACGGCTACGCCCTCGCTCCCGTCGACAAGACGCAGGCATCGGGCTGGCTGTGGAGCTGGGCACTCGCGATCCCGAAGAGCTCACCCGACCCGACAGACGCCTGGAAGTACATCTCCTGGGCGACCGGCCCCGACTACATCAAAGCCGCCGGCACCAAGACCAAGGGCGGCTGGGCATCGATCCCGCCCGGCACACGCGCCTCGACCTACCAGATCCCCCAGTACAAGAAGGCAGCCGCCGCGTTCGCGTCGAAGACGCTGGCCGCCATGCAAGCCGCGCCGATCAACAACCCCGGCACCACCAAGCGCCCCGGCCTGCCCGGCGTCCAATACGTCGGCATCCCCCAGTTCCAGGACGTCGGCAACCAATGCACCCAACTCTTCTCAAGCGTGATCGCCGGAGCGACAAGCGTCGACTCCGCCCTCTCCCAATGCCAGCAGATCGCCGCCACGGCAATCAAGTAACCCACCCATGACAGCCGCCGACACCACACCCAAAGGCAAACACGGAGACCCATTCTCCACCCCGTGGCGTCGGCGGCTGCCCCTACTCCCGGCGCGCCCCGCCTCGACGAAAGCAGCTGCCGAGTCACTCAAGGCCTAGCCCAGGACGAACGTGACAGCGCAATCGCAGGACGAGCGGATGCTGCAAGTCGCTCGATTCAGTGCCCCGGCACTTTCGGGCCCCACTCGAAGAAGGGGACGTTGTGGGGCGGGTGCATGCACACGCCGGAGTACAGGAGCTTGTCGCCCGAGGCTGCGGTTGAGAACGATCTGCACGTGAAGCCGCCTGGTCCTTTGATCGTTCCGTTGTTCTGCTGATGCGTAAATCTCGTCACCCATGTGCGCATCGAGGAGCAGGAAACGCCTCGTGCTTTGAGCGTGTACTTGACACCGGCAAGACTCCCGCCGGACGCGCGAATGCGCCAGGGGGCGCCGCTCAACACGATCGTGCAATGGGTGAGAGCCGAATCCATTGCTAGACCGGAACGGGTGCTGTGTGTCGCGTGCGCCTGCACAGTCGTGACACCGAAGACAAGCGCCATCGAGCATACGAGCACAATCGTCGCGATGGCGTTCAGATGCATCCTGCTCGTTCGCTTCATCGTTCGTTCCCTTCGGTTCCAGGAGCGGCCCTTCAGTGGATTGGTCGTTCGCGCTCGAGGATTTCCTTGAATCGCTCGTGGCTCTTGGGGATCTCTTTGCGCGCGTTGGCGCGGGCGAACGGAGCGAAGAGCACGCCGAGACCCGTTCCTTTGAGCTCGAACTCGAGCGTGAACCTCGACCGTCCGCCCCCGTCCAACGGTTCAACGGTGACCGTTCCAACGGGGCGGATTGGGCCGTTGACTCCTCGAAACGAGGCCTTGCGCGACGGATCGTGTTCTGTGATCTCGTAGGTGATGTCGCGCGTGCCCCCCGGCAGCCGACGTTTGTCGGTCGCGCGGCTACCTACGCGCGTAGGTCCGTCGGTCTCCACATGGACGCTGACGATCTGCTGCTGCCACTCGCCGTGCTTGCCCAGATCATCGAAGTACGCGAAGACTTCTTCTGGTCTGCGGTCGATCTCGATGCTGTCCACGATCGGCGCCATCTACGGTTCTCCTCACGGTAGTGAGTGGCCAGATGTCGACCCTCATATTGGATAGACTCATAGTATGAACAATGACGACGGTCAAGTCAAACGTTACTATGATTCACGGCTTCGGCGCGAGCGGGCTGAAGCGAAGCGGCTCGCGATCGTCGTCGCTGCCGGCCGCCTGTTCGTAGAACGCGGCTACTCCGCAACTTCGATCGAGGAGATCGCCGCAGCCGCAGCCGTCGGCCGCGCCACGGTCTTCAACTCGGTCGGCGGCAAACCGGAACTGCTCAAAGAGGCCTACCGGCTCGCCGTGCGCGGCCCCGCCCACGCAAACACGCCGCTTGGACGACAAGCCCGGAGCCGCAGAATCTCGGCCGAACCCGACGCGCACACGCTCGTCGCCGGCTATGCCGGCGTCATGGTCGAGGTCGGTCGTCGGCTGGCACCGCTGTACGAAGCGATCCGCGCGGCCGCGCACGTCGACCCCGAGGCACGCGACCTCTGGCACCTCATCACCGAGGAGCGACGCGCCGCGGCGACCGGGATCACCCGCCGACTTGTCGAACGCGACGCCTTACTCCACGGCCTCGACCGGCAAAGCGCCAGCGACATCCTCTGGGTCCTCAACGATCCCGGCCTCTACCAGTTGCTCGTCACACAACGCCGCTGGACGCAACGGCACTTCCGTACCTGGCTCACCACCACGATGCAGAACCAACTCCTCGAGCCAGCCAGCCAGTGAGGCGTCCCTCACCCTGGCCTGACGCCGGGTCGTTCAGAGCTGCAGCTCGTCGGCGAGCGTGGTGTCCAGCTCGTCGGCGTGTTGGCCGACCTGTTGGAGGGCGTGGGCTCGAAGGGTCCTCTCGCTCCAGTGGTGCTCGAGCCGTGCGAGCAGCTGGGCGTCGCGCGCGGCGATCGTCGCGAGACGATGCTGGGGTCTGATCGCCGCGTGCGGTGGCGCGATCTCGTGGAGGTCGATGACGACGTGGTCGAGGTCGCCGACGACGCTTCTCAGCGTGACGCGCGCGTAGGTGCCGGGGAGGCCCTGCGTCTGGGCGGTGGTGATGAGCAGCTTCGCCGTGGCGAGCGCCGTGTGGGTGGAGTCTGCCTCGCGGCGGATGATGTCGCGGTAGACACCGACGTCTGGGTGTCCGGGAGGCTCGCCCGGCGCACGACATGCGGCTGCGAGCAGGCAGACCGCGCCTACGACCGCGAGCATGCGGGCCGTCCTCACGACCGGCTCCGCGGTCGTCGCTTGGGCGGTCGCGATGCAGGGCCGTCTCGCGTGGGGACGAGCGTGTCGAACGTCCGATCGACCACGAGCGCACTCGGTGTCAGGCGCACGTCGGCGGCCTTGACGAACCTCCAGTCGAGGCTCGCGCCGCGCTGGCGCGGGCGCAGGCTGATGGGCCACGCGATGCGGTGGCGGCGGCGCACGATGAGACCGGCGACCCGCAGCCGCTCGCGTGGCCGCGGGTCGACAACCTGGAGGTCGATCAGGTGCAACTGGATACCGTCGGCGCTGCGCGCGGGCACGCGCCGTGCCACCCGCAGGCGGATTCCCCCCGTGGCCCGCGCGACCCGATCGTTCCCGGCCGGGGCGCCCGGCACGGTCAGCGCATGTTCCGCCACCTCGCTGACGGCGCTCCAGGGAATGGACGCGCGCCGTAGCGGGCGGCGCCGCACGAGGCGACACAGGCGTTCGCACGCTCGCCCGAGGATCCCGAGGTCGTCGGCGAGGATTCCACCGCCCGTCAGGATCGCCTCGACGTAGATGCCCTCCTCGTGGATCCGGATCGAGAAATCGTCGGCCCGACCGGCGGGGTGACCGTCCGGATCGCGGAGCACCTGGTCGAGCAGGTCGCGTACAAGGTGCATCAGATCGCCCCGCCAGTGATGATGATCAGCGGCAGCGCCGCGACGCCGGCGACCACGAGCACGGCGAGGAACA
>JAWVEC010000036.1:0-7550 GCA_033856975.1 Gaiellales bacterium | reverse complement strand
ACCGAGAGCATTGAGCAGAAGATCGAGAAGGCCACCGGCCTCAAGGCCCGGATCGACGCCCGCGTCGATCCCTCCATCATCGGAGGGCTCGTGCTGCGGGCCCGCGGCGTCCTCCTGGACGCGTCCGTGAAGCGCGAGCTGGACGAGATCCGCCGCGTCCTGATCAACACACCCCTGCCAGTTGGGAGCGAAGCGTGAAGCTACGGCCAGACGAGATCGCCTCGATCCTCAAGTCCGAGATCGAGCGCTACGAGGTTGACGTCGACATCGAGGAGGTCGGCACCGTCATCCAGATCGGCGACGGCATCGCCCGCATCTACGGGCTGCAGAGCTGCGTCGCCCTGGAGAAGCTGGAGCTCGACCACGGCGTGACAGGCCTCGCCCTCAACCTCGAGGAGGACAACGTCGCCGCGGTGCTGTTCGGCGAGTGGGAGAAGATCAGCGAGGGCGACACCGTGCGCCGCACCGGCAAGGTGATGTCGGTGCCGGTCGGGGATGCCCTGGTCGGCCGTGTCGTCGACCCGCTTGGCATCGCCATCGACGGTGGCCCGCCGATCGAGACCAGCGAGACGCGCCCGCTCGAGTTCAAGGCCCCCGGCGTGGTCGACCGCCAGCCGGTGAAGGAGCCGCTGCAGACCGGCATCAAGGCGATCGACGCCATGATCCCGATCGGCCGTGGCCAGCGCGAGCTGATCATCGGCGACCGCGGCACCGGCAAGACGGCGATCTGCGTGGACACGATCCTGAACCAGAAGGGTCAGGACATGATCTGCATCTACGTCGCCATCGGGCAGAAGGCCTCGACGGTGCGGCAGGTCGAGGAGACGCTGCGCCGAAACGGCGCCATGGAGTACACGATCATCGTCTCGGCGCCGGCCTCGCAGGCCGCTCCCATCAAGTACATGGCGCCGTACGCGGGCTGCGCGATGGGCGAGTACTTCCTCTACAACGGCAAGCATGCGCTGCTGATGTACGACGACCTCTCCAAGCACGCCGATGCCTATCGCCAGATGTCCCTGCTGGTGCGGCGTCCGCCCGGCCGCGAGGCCTACCCGGGCGACGTGTTCTACCTGCACTCGAGGCTGCTGGAGCGGGCGGTGAAGCTGTCCGACGACCTGGGCGGGGGATCGCTGACCGCGCTGCCGGTGATCGAGACGCAGGCCGGCGACGTCGCGGCCTACATCCCGACCAACGTGATCTCGATCACGGACGGGCAGATCTTCCTCCAGTCCGACCTGTTCTACTCGGGCGTCCGCCCCGCCATCAACGCCGGCATCTCGGTGTCGCGGGTGGGTGGCAACGCGCAGCGCAAGGCGATGCGCAAGGTGGCCGGCCGGCTGCGGCTCGACCTTGCCTCTTACCGTGCTCTGGAGGCGTTCGCCCAGTTCGCCTCCGAGCTGGATGACGCCACCCAGCAGCAGCTGCGGAGAGGACAGCGGCTGGTCGCCACCCTCAACCAGCCGCAGTACGCGCCGTGGCCGTTCGAGGAGCAGGTGGCCGCGATCTGGGGTGCCACCAACGGCTTCCTGGACAAGGTCGACGTTGCCGACGTGCCGCGCTTCAACGCCGAGCTGATCGACGTGCTCAGGGCCGGCGGCAAGGTGCTGGAGCCGATCCGCGAGAGTGGCGAGCTGACCGACGAGACCGAGGCCGCGCTGCGATCGGCGCTGGAGTCGCTGACCGACAGCTTCCAGTCGTCCTCGGCCGAGGCAGCGGTGCCGGGCGTACCGCCGTCCGAAAAGGCGCCGGCAGCAAAGGCGCCTTCGGAAGGGGCCGCAGACGAGGCAGTTGCAGACGAGCCGGTTGCAGACGAGGAACCCTCCGACAAGGCGTAGATGGCAACCCAGCAGGACATCAAGCGACGGATCGCCTCCGTCAACAACACCAAGAAGATCACCAAGGCCATGGAGCTGGTGGCCGGCTCGCGGCTGCGGCGCGCCCAGGCCCGGATCGAGGCGCTACGCCCGTACGCCGACCGTATGCAGCAGCTCGTGGTCGACGTGGCGGCGGCGACCGGTGAGGCGCACGACCAGCCGCTGCTCGCCCGCCGCGATGTGAAGACGGTGGCCGTGGTGGCGCTGACCGGCGACCGCGGCCTGGCCGGTGCCTTCAACGCGACGGTCGTGCGGCGCTCGCTCGAGATCGCGCGCGAACAGCGGGCGGCCGGCAACGAGGTGGTGTGGCTGGTGGTGGGCCGGCGCGGCGCCTCGACGCTGCGCTTCCGCCGCCAGTCGATCTCGGCCGACTACACCGGCATCACCGACCGTCCCAGCTACGCCGATGGGCAGGCGATCGCCAAGCGGGTGGCCGACCTGTACTCAGACGGCGAGGTCGATCGCGTCGTGATGGTCTACAACCACTTTCTGTCGGCGCTGTCGCAGCGCCTGGACGAGGTCGAGCTGCTGCCGGTGCCCGAGGCGGCGGTGACGGGTGAGAGCACCATCGAGGGCAGCTACATCTACGAGCCGGACGCGCGCGAGATCCTCTCCCAGCTGATCCCGACCTACCTCGAGATCACCATCTACCGCGCGCTGCTGGAGTCGACCGCCTCCGAGCACGGAGCGCGGATGACGGCCATGCGCAACGCGTCCGACAACGCGGGCACCCTGATCGACGACCTCACCCTGAAGATGAACCGTGCCCGCCAGGCAGAGATCACGCAGGAGATCCTCGAGGTCGTCGCCGGTGCGGACGCGCTTACGTAACGTCGCGCGCGATAGCGGCGCAGCCGCGAACGCGAGACTTCTCAGGGCTCTGCCCGACAGCGGCAGAGGCCGTCGTCTCACTACGGCGACGCATGCATCCCTCCTGCTCGCCCTCCTCCTGCTCGCACCCGGCTGCGGCCGCGGCGCCGCCATCCCCGCCCCGCCGGCATCCACGCCGCTGGACGGCGGCACGCTGCGCTACGCCCTCTCCGCCGACCCTGTCTCGGTGACGCCGCTGGGCAGCGGGGACGCCGCCGGACTGATCGTCGAGCGAAACGTGTTCGCGGGGCTGGTGGACCTCGATCCCGGCACGCTCCAGACGGTGCCGGCGATCGCACGCCGCTGGTCAGTGTCGGCCGACGCACGCACGATCACCTTCTCGCTGCGGGCCGGGGTGCGGTTCCAGGCCGGAGCGGGAGCGGTCACCGCCGAGACGTTCGTGCGCGACTGGTCGCTGCTGTGCAGTCCTTCGGTCGCGTCGCCGAACGCCTCGCTGATGGCGCCGATCGCCGGCTATGCCGACTGCCGGCGCGGATCGGGGACGCTCTCGGGTGTGCGCGCGTCGGGCGCGCTGACGCTGATCGTCACGCTCGAACAGCCGTTTCGCGACTTCGTGTCGGTGCTCACCGATCCGGCAACCTGGGCGTTTCCGCCCCAGCTGGCCGCCAGCGCGGCGCAGCGGACGGCGTTCGAGCAGGCACCGGTCGGAGCCGGCCCGTTCCAGATCGCGTCCTGGACGCACGGGCAGGCCGTGCCCGGCAAGGCCGCCGTCGCCGGCGACGTGATCCTGGAGCGAAACCCCGGCTACTACGGACGCGCCGCGCACCTCCAGCGGATCGACCTGCCGGTGGTGGACGCCGCCAATCCGGCCGCCTCGTTCGCCCGTTACCGGGGCGGCGACCTGGATGTGCTCGAAGTGGCGGCGAGCCAGGTGGACGTGGTTCGCGCCGATCCCACCTTCTCGCGTCAGCTGGTCGACTATCCGCGGCTGCAGCTGATCTGTCTGATCGCGCTCGACCCGCGATCGGCGTCGCTGTCCCAGCGCACTGCGCTGGCGGCCGCGCTCGACCCTGGCTCGGTCGTCTCGGACGTGTTCGGCAAGGCCGGGCAGGTGGCTGATGGTCTCGTCCCGGCCGGCACGCCCGGCTACCTGCCCGGCGTCGCTCCCCCGGCGTCGACCGTCGGGCCGGGTGGACTGGTGGGCAGGGTCGTGCTGGAGCGACCCAAGCAGCCGCTGCTGCAGGCGATGGCCGACAGCCTGCTGCGGCATCTCCGAAACGCCGGCGTTTCGGCCACGTCCTCCGACCACGGCGCCTACCAGCTGCGCGTGCTCGACGCCGGATACCCGTCGCCGGACGCACTGCTGGCGCCGATTGTCGTCCAGACGGGCGCCTCGCCGGGGCTGCTGGACGATGCCCGCGCCGCCACCGACGCGGCCACCCGTGACGCGCTGTACGTCGCCGCCGAGCGGACGCTGCTGGCCCGCCGGGTGGTGATGCCGATCGCCTTCGGTCAGACCGAACTGCTGGTCGCGCCGCGTGTCGAGGGCCTGATGTACCACGCGCTCGGCGCTCCCCGGCTGGCAGATGCCTGGATCGCCCGTCGGTGACGCAGATGGTCGCGTCACGCTTGACGATCATCTAGACTCCGCCGCCGTGAGCTGGATCTTCACGCTTTGGGATCGTTCTGCGATCCGCCGCATGATGTACGCGGCCTCGGTCGTGGTGCTGTTCCTGGGGCTGATCGTGTTCCTGAACAATCGCAATCACAGCGCCGCCGCGACAGGTCCGGTCGTCCCTGGCAGCCCGAGCCAGCTGCAGCTCAACTACGGCTCTGCGATCCCGTTCCCGAAGCAGGCTGCGAGCACGGCCCGCAGCTTCATCCTGGGCGCCGTGCTGCGCAAGGATCTGGCCACGGCCTGGGACGAATCGACCGGCACGGTGCACGGCTCGCTGACGCGGGCGCAGTGGCTGACCGGCAACATTCCGGTGCCGCCGTTCCCCGCCAATGCCTACGGCGGGATCAAGTACAAGATCGAGCACTCGCGAGAGAAGAGCGTGCTGCTGCTGGTCTCGATCGGCTCGATCAAGGCCGACGTCCGCTTCCAGGAGTTCTTCATCGAGCTGGCGCCCAAGGCGGGAACCTGGAAGGTCGACTACATCGGCCCGCGCGGAACCAATCCCCCAGTGCCGTCCAGCCGCTGAGCGCCACCGTCGTGCCCCGTGAGCTGCGACTATTGCCGTCCCGGAGCGCGGCCGGTATGCTGCGAGCGAGATGTCGGTAGAGGCGCGCAGCCCACTGATCCCATCCGACGCGGACGCACCCGGCGCATACGACGCGGAGGGGCTGTCCGGCGTCGTCGCGCGCAGCCCGATGGAGCAGGCCTGGCGGCGCTTCCGGCGCGATCGGGTTGCGCTGGCGAGCGGCGTCGTGATCATCCTGATGCTGCTGATCGCCTTCATCGGCGCTCCGCTGGCGGAGAGCTGGGCTGGGCACGGCCCCAACGACCTGATCACCCACGCGGTGGTCGACTACCAGCCGGTGGGGCCGTTGACCACCGTCAAGGACAACAGCGGGCACAACACGCTGCTGGTGCTCGGCGCCAGCGACCTGGTCGGCCGCGATGAGTTCCTGCGGCTGCTGTACGGCGCTCAGGTCTCGCTGGAGGTGGGGCTGCTGGCGACCTTCTTCGGCCTCTCCACCGGCGTCATTCTGGGCACTCTGGCCGGCTACTACGGCGGCGTGATCGACACCGTCGTCTCGCGCCTGACCGAGATCATCATGGCCTTCCCGTTCCTGCTGTTCCTGATCGCGCTGGCCGCGACGCTGGGGCAGCGGTTGAACGACATCACGATGTTCGGGCTGTTTTCGCCCGGGGTGTTCACCCTCGTGCTGGTGCTTTCGATCTTCTCCTGGTTCTATCCGGCCCGCATCATCCGTTCGCAGGTGCTGTCGCTGCGCGAGAAGGAGTTCGTCGAGGCCGCTCGCATGGTCGGGGCGTCCAACTTCCGGATCATGCGCTCGCACCTGCTGCCGCACCTGGTGGGCACGATCATCGTCTACGGCACGATCACGGTCGCGATCAACATCCTGGCGGAGGCAACGCTGTCGTACGTCGGCGTGGGCCTGCCCGATCCCAATGCCAGCTGGGGCAAGCTGCTCGACACCGCCGTTCAGTACTACACCACGCAGCCGTGGCTGATCGTGTGGCCGGGAATGGCGCTGCTGATCGTGACGCTCTCGTTCAACCTGCTGGGTGACGGTCTGCGCGACGCGTTCGATCCCCGCGCCAACCTCTAGCTCTAACTTTCCCCCGATGATGTCGTCATAGGCGTGGTTACCCATGGGGAGCGGTGCGCGGTCTGCGCCGCCGAGCAAACGAACGGAAGGTCTAGCGATGAGACGACGAGGTTTCTGGGTTGCGCTCGCCGCGCTGACTGTCGGCGTGGTGCTGCTGGCGGCCGGCTGCGGGAGCAGCGGAGGTAACAGCGGATCGAATGGCGGCGGGACGGAGGCAATTCCCGCACACCAGACGGGCGGCACCGTCACAGTCGCCCTGTCCGGCAATGTCGATTACCTGGATCCGGCTCTCGCCTACTACCAGTCGACATGGCAGATCGAGTACTCGACCTGCGTGAAGCTGACCAACTACAAGGATCTTCCGGGCGACCCCGGACACGTCATCTACCCCGAGGCCGCTTCGGCCATGCCGACGGTGTCGAGCGACGGGCTCACCTACACCTACACGGTGCCGTCGGGCCGGTTCAAGTTCAACACCGGCGAGCCGGTCACCGCGCAGTCGTTCCAGCATGCGATCGAGCGTGACCTGAACCCGATCCAGGCCTCGTACTTCGGCTCGGTGTTCCTGAAGCCCGTGATCGAGGGCGCCGACGCGTTCAAGGGCAAGCCGGGCGAGCACGTCTCGGGCGTCACGGTGACCGGCGACCAGCTGGTCATCAAGCTGATCAAGCCGGATGCCGGCCTGATCTCGAAGCTGACCACCCCGTTCGCGTGCGCCGTCTCCAAGGACATGCCGATCGACTCGAAGGGCGTTCACGCCCCCGCGGGTGCCGGTCCGTACTTCGTGTCCTCGTACACGCCGAACCGCTCGATCGTGCTCAAGAAGAACCCCAACTGGACGGACGCGGCCGGCTTCAAGCGGCCCGCTTACGCGGACGAGATCGACTACACGTCGCTGACCGAGAACACCGACCAGGGCACGTTGCAGATCCGCAACGGCCAGATCGACTACTCGCCCGACGCGCTCGCGCCGGCGCAGTACTTCCAGCTCAACAAGGAGTTCGGCCCCAAGGGCACGTGGAGCGGTGGCTACGAGCGCTTCTTCATCACGCCGGGAGCGATCGTCTCGTACCTGGCTCTGAACGTGACCCGGCCGGCCTTCCAAAACCCGCTGGTGCGTCAGGCGGTCAACTACGCCATCGACCGGCCTGCCATCTCGCAGACGTCCGGATACGGCGCCTCGATCCCGGCCGAGAAGTACCTGCCGCCGCAGATCGCAGGCAGTGCCGAGGAGAAGGTCGTCTACCCGGTGGATGGTCCTGATCTGACCAAGGCCAAGGACCTGATGACGCAGTCCGGCGTGGCAACGCCGCTGACAGCGGTGCTGTACACCTGCAACCAGGCGCCGTGTCCCGACCGCGCGGCCGTGATCCAGGCCAACCTGAAGGCGATCGGCATCACCGTCGAGATCAAGGAGTTCGACCGCGGTGTCCAGTTCGGCAAGGAAGGCACCAAGGGCGAGCCGTTCGACATCGCCGATGAGGGCTGGATCGCCGACTACTACGACGCGTACGACTTCCTGAACATCCTGCTGGATGGCTCGCA
>JAWVEC010000035.1:0-5870 GCA_033856975.1 Gaiellales bacterium | reverse complement strand
CTGGGGCCGCGACCACAGCGACAGCGAGTACTCGCCCGCCTCGTCGGTCCAGAACCGCACCGGCGCCAGCTCGACTGCGGCCAGCTCGGCGGTCAGCGCCTCGCGCCGGAACTTGGCGCTGATCTCGGTGTGCAGCTTCTCGCCCTGGCCGAACTCGACCGCCATGTCCAGCTCGCGCAGCGTCACCCGCTGCTCACGTAGCGAGACGAGCCCGATCTCCATCCACTCGTGCTCGGCGTCCCACACCGCGTCGTGGCGGAACTGGGCGCTGTCGAAGTCGGCGCCCAGCTCGCGGTTCAATACCGTCAGCAGGTTGAGGCTGAAGCGGGCGCTGAATCCTCCCGGATCGTCGTAGGCCGCCTCCAGCCGCTCCCGCGGCTTGACCAGGTCGGCTCCCAGCAACAGCTGATCGCCGCTGTCGAGCGAGCGTGCCAGCGCGGCCAGCAGCTGTGCCCGCGCCCGCGGACGCAGGTTGCCGATCGTGCCGCCCAGAAACGCCACCAACCGCCGGCCGTCGCGCGGCAGCGCGTCCAGGTGCCGCTCGAAGTCGCCGACGATGCCGCACACCCGGATGCCGGGGTACTCCGCCAGGATCGCAGTCGCCGAGTCGCGCAGGATCGCCTCCGACACGTCGAACGGCACGAACCGCCGCAGCCGGCCGGCGGCGGCCAGCGCGCTTAGCAGCAGCCGCGTCTTCTCGCTGGTGCCGGATCCCAGCTCGATCAGCGTGTCGGCCTGTGACAGCTGGGCGATCTCGTCCACCCGCGCGGCCAGGATCTCCCGTTCGCGGCGGGTCGGGTAGTACTCGGGCAGCTGGGTGATCTGGTCGAACAGCAGCGAGCCGGCCTCGTCGTAGTGCCACTTGGCGGGCAGCCACTTGGGGCTGGCGCAGAGGCCGGTTCGGACGTCCTCTCGCAGGGCGGCACGCAGCTCGCCCGGGGTGAGCCGAACGTCGATCTGGAGCTGGTCTCCGGCGCGGATCATGCTTGCAGTCTAGGTTCGCGCCGCCGCTGCCTCTACTCTGAGCGTATGAGACGACGAGGCCTGCGATCGATCGAGTGCGCCCGGGCGCTGTGGCTGCTCGGCCTGCAGCCTCCGGTCGAGCCGGACGAGCTGGCCCGGGCCTGGAAGGCGCGGGTGGCGCGTAGCCACCCCGACCTGCATGCGATGTCAGAGGCCCGCAGCGAGGCGGCGACCGTCCTCACCCGGGCGCTGAACGACGCCCGCGACACGATCGCGGCCTGGATCGAGAGCGGCCGCGACTGGCCCGAGCCCTCGATGGGCGGTCACACCCGTCCGCGGCATCCCGCGACGGCGCCGCGTCCGGCAGCGGCCACCGTCTGCCGCCACACCGGCCTGCGGGCCGGCGACCGCGTGCGAGTGTGGCCCTACGACGGCCAGCCGGTGGTCGTGCGCGGCACCGAGCTCGAGCGCGGCGCGGGCGTCGTCTGGGTGCTGCTGGCCGACCAGCAGGTGGCGACCGCCGACCGCGTGCGGCTGGCCTCGTTCGGCTGCCCGGTGTGCGGGGCGTGCGAGGGTCCGGCCGGCGATCCGGTGGTGACGCGGCCGTGCGGCGACTGCCTGGCCGACCTGCGCCGGCTGGATCAGCGGCCGGCCGACGCCGTTCGTATCCGTACCGCGATCGAGGCCCGCTCCGAGGCCGGCCGCGCGACCGCTCGTGGGCTGGACAGCGAGTCGCTGGAGCAGCGCGCCGCCGACCGCGGGCGCTGGGCGCGGCGGCTCAAGATGGCGGCGCCGGACGACCTGCACGCGGCGCTTCTGAGCGCGTTCACGCAGGCCTTCGAGCGCTGGTCGTCGCCCGCGGCGTAGGCGGCGTCAGCCGTGGTGGTGCATGCAGGGTGAGGGCGGCCCGTCGGCCGACACCTGCGCCACCACGTCCCGCCGCGGGCCCACGGCCGGGCCGTCCAGATCGCGTCCCGCCACCACCCGTCCACCCGCCACCACCAGCCGGATCGCGGCCGGCCGAAGCAGCAGCCGCAGGTCAGTCAGCGGGTCGCCGTCGAGCACGATCACGTCGCCCGCCGCTCCCACCTCGAGCCGGCCCAGCTCGGGTCGGCCGAGCGCCGCCGCACCGCCGACGGTGGCCGCCGCCAGCCCGGCCGCCGAGCCCAGTCCGCCCTCGGCCATCCGTACCAGCTCCCAGCTGTTGGAGCCCGGTGGGCCGGAGTCGAAGCCCATCGCCATCGTCACGCCGGCGGCGCGGGCGGCCTCCAGCGTCAGGTAGGCCTCGTCCAGCTGCCGCTTTGCCTGGTCGACCAGCCGCGGCACCCACTGCTGGGCGAACCGCTCGGCCAGATCGTGGAACGTTGTCAGTGTCGGCACCAGCACCTGGCCGCGCGCCGCCATCCGGTCGAGCAGCTCGGGTGCGCGGTGCAGCTCCATGCCGTGCTCGATCGTGTCGACGCCCTCCTCGATCGCGTAGCGCGTACCTTCGAGGCCCTCGGCGTGGGCGGCCACCCGCAGCCCGATCCGATGCGCCTCGTCCACGATCGCGGCCAGCTCCTCGCGGGTCATCTGCGCGGGGCCGGGATCCTCGCGCTCGACCGATCGCGCGCCGGTCGACATCAGCTTGACGAAGTCGGCGCCGCGGCGCAGCTGGCGGCGCACTGCTCGCCGCATCTCCCACGGGCCGTCGGCCTCCTCGTACATGGTGCCGAACATCCGGCCGCCGGGCGCGGTTGCCGAGATGATGCGGCCGCACGACAACAGCCGCGGCCCGGGCACCATCTCGAGCTCGACCGCGCGCCGCAGCACGATCGCCTCGTCGTCGTAGGCGCCCACGTCGCGGACGCTGGTCAGCCCCATCTCGAGCAGCGCCGTCGCCGTCTTCGCGAGCACGAACCAGCCCAGCTCGCGGGGGCGCGGATCCTCGCCGTGCAACTGCGGTGCCGGCCCGAACCCGGGGCTGCGCGATACGTCGGAGGCGACGTGGGTGTGCGCGTCGATCAGCCCCGGCATCACGGTTCGGCCGGCCACGTCGACGGCGCCCTCCGGCGGCTCGCCCGACGCCTCAGCCAGCTCGGTGATCACCCCACCCGCGAACGCCACCGTCGCCCGCTCGATCACCCGCCCCGATCCGGGATCAAACGCGCGTGCATTCCACAGTCTCAGCTCATCGCTATCCATCCTGCCAACACCGTACATCCTCCCAGCACCGCAACGATTGCATCACAACTCCCACCAGCGACAAACCCGCAACACCCCCACACGCCGCCCCTCATGAGTGTCAAACACTCATGAGGCCGTTTTTCCACGATCGACCGCCAATCGTGACACCTCCGCCGCCTGGCTAAGCCACCTCCTCCCCAGCCCCAATTATTGGAGTCAAACACCCCCCGCTCGCGCGTGAGCGTTGTGTGACCCTCCCGTGACTGGGAAAGCGCGCAAGGGGCCGCGGCATCCGCGCGGTCGGCTCGTGGGTGCGTCACGGCCTGTGGTTGAAACGGGCGCCGGGTGGCGGGGTCTGACCCCCCCAAACTGCGAATCTCGGACGGGGTGGCGCTGGATCTTGCGAATTCCAGGCGCTATCTGGTTGGTGGGCATGGTTCTCGCGAAAAATGGCCGGATTCCGGGCTGTGACACCGCCGCGAGTTCGCCGTAACCGCGCTACACGTACTCCTCCGATTGCGACGCGGCCAGTCGCCGGTCGATGCGGCGCTCACGGTCGGAGTCCGGCAGGAACCACCGCTCGGCGATCGCCGTCGGCACGATCGCCGACAGCACCACGACCGTCACCAGTAGCGAGAACTGCGTCTTGTCGATGATTCCGGCGTTCAGGCCGTACAGGGACGAGATGGTGCCGAACGTGAGGCCGGTGCTCATCAGCAACGTCACGAACGTGGAGTGCCGGCGGTCGGCGCGACGGGCCAGCGGGTAGATGAACCCGATCTTCGGCAGGATCTTGGCGGCCAGCAGCGCCGCCAGCAGCCCGAGGTGCGAGAACACCGCGCCCAGGCTGACGTTGAGGCCGCCCTTGACGAAGAAGAACGGCGTCAGAAAGGCGAACGCGACCACCCGCAGCCGCTTCTGCTCCTCGCGGTGCTCCGCGTAGTGCTTGCTCATCACGAGCCCGAGGATGAACGCCGGCAGCACAGCGTGCCCGTTGGACGCGTCCGCCAGCACCATCAGCACCAGCAGGCAGGCGAACACCAGCTTGATCTCCGGCTCGATCAGGCGGTCGCCATAGCGCGAGAAGAACCACGGCGCGACCCGCGGCAGCGCGAGGATCAGCCCCAGGGAGACGATCAGGAAGACGGGGAACCAGATGTTCGGCTTGATGAAGATCGCCGACAGCGCCAGCGCCGTGCACAGGTCGGTCACAAACGTCGCGCTCATCAGCAGCTTGCCCACCCCAGTGTCGGTCAGGCCGCGCTCCACCAGCACGGCGTAGACGACTGCCAGCGACGTGGTCGAGAGCGCGGTGCCCGCGATCAGCGAGGCGCGGCCGCTCCAGCCGAGCAGTAGGTAGGCCGTGGTGGACGCGACGATGAACGGCCCCAGGAACGAGACCACGCCGATGCCGACCGACGCCGTCAAGCGGCGGCGCATGTACGCCGGATCGACCTCCATCCCGGCCAGGAACGTCAGCACGATGGAGGCGAAGCTGGCCACGAAGTCCAGCCAGCCGGCCGAACCGAGATGAAAGATGTTGCCGGCGGCGACACCGAGCGTCAGCTCCAGCAGGGCGACGGTCACGCCCAGCTCCACCGAGACGATGCTTGCCAGCAACACGACCGCGGCGAGCACTGCGGCTAGCTGCACTGCGTCCAAAGGGGCCTCCTACCTCGCGTCGGTTCGTTTTGACGATCAGTAGAGGCCATCAGCCCCGTCAGGGGCGGTTAGGCGCGAGCCTCATCGCGCTGGGCGTGATCATACCGCGCCCCCGACATGTTGGCACCAGATTGGCCATCTAAAAGCGCTCTCATCTGCGCCTTCGATAGTCAGGGCATGTCCACCACGACCCCACCCGCGCGCGCGCCGTCGCCGACCCGGCGAACCGGCTACCGCTGGACGCCGACGCTCCACCACCGCGGCGCACCCGCGCCCAACCATCGGCACGCAGACATCGTCTCGTGGCTGATCGGCCTCGGGATGGGCATGACGCTGGCGCTGGGTGTGAAGGCCGAGTCGATCTCGGCGCTGCACGCCGCCGGCGGCGTCGCCACCGCGGCCGGGCGCCTCACCGGCCTGGCCGGCACCTACCTGCTGATGGTGCTGGTGCTGCTCGTCTCGCGGCTGCCGGCGATCGAGCGCTCGGTCGGCCACGACAAGCTCGTCCGCATGCACCGGCGGCTGGCGCCTGCCGCGCTGCTGCTGCTGGTCGCGCACGGCGCGCTGATCACCGTCGGCTACGCGCAGGCCGCGCACACGGGCCTGCTGCACGAGTTCGGCGTGATCATCCAGACGCTGCCGGGCATGGTCACCGCCCTGCTCGGTTTCGTGATGCTGATCGCCGCGGGCGTCACCTCCTACCGCTTCGCCCGCCGCCGGATGAAGCACGAGACGTGGTGGGTTGTTCACCTCTACACCTACCTCGCGGTCGCGCTCAGCTTCTCGCACCAGATCGCCACCGGTGCCTCGTTCGTCGCCGACCCGCTCGCCAAAGCGTGGTGGACGGCGCTCCTGCTCGGCACCGCCGGTGTGGTGCTCGTCTACCGGGTCGGCCTGCCGCTGTGGCGCAGCGCCTACCACAACCTGAGCGTGGTCGGCGTGTACGAGGAGGCGCCGGGCGTCACCTCGCTGATACTGAAGGGCCGGCGGGTCGAGCGGCTGGCCGTCAGCGGCGGCCAGTTCTTCCAGTGGCGGTTTCTGCGCCGCGGACTCTGGTGGCAGGCGCACCCCTACTCGAT
>JAWVEC010000034.1:0-2899 GCA_033856975.1 Gaiellales bacterium | reverse complement strand
CTTATGAACAGGCGCGCGCCGATTTCGGGGTTTGAGAGGCCGTCACGGGCAAGCCGGGCGACGTGGGCCTCCTGGGCGGTGAGCTGGCTGCTGGCCTCGACAGTGCGTTTACGGGCGGTCTCGCCCGTTGCCAGTAGCTCGTGTTCGGCGCGCTCCGTGAACCCCTCGGCGCCCATCGTGGCGAACATCTCGTGCGCCGTGCGCAGCTGTTCGCGCGCGTCGAGGCGGCGGCGTTCGCGGCGCAGCCACTCGCCGTACAGAAGGTGGGAGCGGGCGAGCTCGACGCGGACGAGGGTGCGGCCGAGCCGGTCGATCGCCTCGCGGTAGAGGTGCTCGGCGGCCTCGCCGTCGCTCAGCAGCGCTCGGGAGCGGGCCTCGATCCCCAGCGCCCAGTCGGTGCCGCTGGCGCGAGTCGTCTCCGAGAGCCGCTGGAGGGCGTCAGCCGCCCGAGCGGGCTTCCCGCTCCGGGTGGCCGCCTCGATGAGCTCGACCAGCCCCCAGGCGAACGGCAGCTCCTCGGGGTGCTCGCCGGCCTGTTGGGCCGCATCCAGCGCGTCCTCATAGCGGCCGACGCCGTTGTAGAGCACCGCGCTCGTCCAGTCCATGAGGGCCAGCCCCTGACCCTCGCCCCGTGGCACCACCTCCTTCATGCTGGTCTTGATCAGCTCGAAAGTCTCGGCTTCCCGGCCGCGCCAGGCGGCGAGCCCGAGGGCACCGTAGGGCGCGAGGTGGCTCGCCGTCGCCTCGGTGACCGCCTCGACCTCGTGGTTCAGCGAAGCGGCTGCGGAGAGCTCGCCGGTCCACAGGTACACCCCCATGCGCGAGATCAGGGCGATGGGAAGCACGCTCAGCGCGCCGGCATCCCGGGCGAGCTGGACGTGGCGGGTGGAGAGCACGTACCAGGTCTCGTCGTCCCACAGATCCACGGCCGCGCGGCAGGCGAGCCAGAGCCATCGGAGCCCTTCCTCTTTGGAGACGTCCTCACTGCGGAAGGCGCTCAATGCCCGCCTCAACATCGGCGTCCCAGCCGGGTAGCCCTCGGTGAACAGCAACGCCAGGCCATCCAAGAGGAGATCGGCCGCGCGCGGGGGCTGCGACGACGGGGGCGCCCCGCGGGCGGCCTGCGCGACCTCCAGCAGACCGCCGCCGCTTGCCAGGCGGCCGACGAACAGCGCCGCCTGCAGCGCTTCCAGATAGGTCTCGCGCGCAAGCCTGACATCGAGCGGCGCAAGCCGCTTGGCCGCCGCGAGCAACAGCGGCGGGGCGTCGCTGCCGCGGTTCACCGCGAACGCGATCTGGGCCCGCAACAGGTCCAGCCGGGCGCGCTGGAACTCGTCCAGCGGTCCCGCCTGCGCCGTGGCCACCAGTCCCAGCGCCGCATCGGGCGTGCCGGCCTGGAGCTTGGCTTGCGCCGCGGCCAGCGCGCGCTCGCTCCGGCGAGCAGGGCTGGGCGTCAGCCTGGCGGCCTGCTCCAGGAACGCCGCTGCCGCGGCCAGCCCGCCGCGCGCGTGTGCCCGGTCGGCGGAGCGCTCGAGCTCTGATGCGACGTCCTCGTCGGTCCCCTGCGCCGCCTGCGCGTGGTGCCACGCACGCCGATCGGGGTCGGCCTGCGGGTCGGTCGCGTCGGCCAGCGCCAGGTGCACGGCCCGCCGTTCCGGTGGTGAGGCCGACCGGTAGATTGCCGAGCGGACGAGCGGATGACGAAAGGTGACCGGGGCGCGAGATTGGAACAGGCTCTCGGACTCGGCGGCGTCGGACGCGTCGACCCCGATCCCGAGCCGATCGGCCGCGCGCCAGAGCAGCGCCGGATCGCCAAGGGGTTCGACGGCGGCCAGTAGTAGCAGGCGTCGGGTCGGCTCGGGTAGCGGCGCGATCTGGCGCAGGAAACTCTGCTCGATCTTGCCGGCCAGCAGCAGCGGATCGGTCACGCCGAAGCCGCCGGCCAGCTCCGCCGCGGTCATTCCGTGGGGCAGCTCGAGCAGGGCGAGGGGGTTGCCGGCGCACTCGGCGATGATCCGGTCGCGGACTCGCTCATCGAGCCGGCCCGGGATGACCGAGGCCAGCAGCGCCCGCGCGTCCGCATCGGACAGTCCCCCAAGCGCCAGCCCGGGAAGACCAGCCAGGTCGCCTACCGGGCCGGGATCGCGGGTGCCGAAGATGACGGCGACCGATTCGGCGTCCAGCCGGCGGGCCACAAAGGCCAGGGCCTGCACCGAGGCCCGATCGAGCCACTGCGCATCGTCGATCAGGCACAGTAGCGGCTGCTCCCCGGCCACCTCAGACAGCAGGCCCAGCACCGCCAGGCCGACCAGGAAACGATCCGGCGCGCTGCCCGAGCGCAGCCCGAACGCGACGCCCAGCGCCCCGCGCTGCGGGCCGGGCAGCCCGTCGAGGCGACTCAGCATCCGTGCGCACAGCTGCTGCAGCGCCGCGAACGGCAACTCCATCTCCGACTCGACACCCCACGCGCGTGCCACCTGGAAGTCCGGCGCGGTATCGGCCGCGTAGTTCAGGAGCGCGGTCTTACCGATGCCCGCCTCGCCACGCACCACCAGCGCCCGGCTACGCCCCGCCCGCACCTCCGCGAGCATCCCGTCCAGGACCCTGCACTGCTCCCTACGGCCCCATAACATCACGCGGCCCCCTGCCCCCGGCGGGCTCCCCGGCCATCGTAGAGCCGGCTCCACACCCAGGGCACCTTTGGGATTGGGCCGCGATGCCGGGGTACCGGCTAGGGATCTCGCAGACGCGACGGCGCCTAGGCGCTCGGCAGCCTCGCCGCCACCCAGCAGCGCTCGCGAGCGGGCCTCGATCCCCAGCGCTAACCCCGAGTGCCCGTACCAGCATGGCGGCACTACCCGGTGGTCGAAGCTGAACTCCCGCCGGACCCACCCCACCC
>JAWVEC010000033.1:0-8534 GCA_033856975.1 Gaiellales bacterium | reverse complement strand
CCGGTCGAGACGTGGGTGATCTGATCGGCCACCCCGGCCACGTTGACCGCCGCCACCGAGTCGCCACCGCCGACCACGGAGGTCGCGCCGGAGGCCGCCACGGCGCGGGCGACGGCCAGCGTGCCGTGGGCGAAAGGCTCCAGCTCGAACACGCCCATCGGGCCGTTCCAGAACACGGTCTGCGCGCTGGCCAGCCGGCCGGCGAACAGCTCGGTCGTCTGCGGCCCGATATCGAGTCCCATCCAGCCGTCCGGGATCTTGTCCACCGGCACCACCCTGGTCGAGGCATCGGCCGCGAACCGGTCGGCGACCACGACATCGACCGGCAGCAGCAGCTCGCAGCCCCGCAGGCCCGCGTCCGCCACGGCCTGGCGCGCCGTCTGCCGGCCCTGCTCGTCCTCCTGGCGGGACGATCCGACCGAGATGCCGGCCGCCGCCAGGAACGTGAAGGCCATCGCGCCGCCGATCAGGATCGAGTCGGCGAGCTGCGTGAAGCGGTCGATGACGCCGATCTTGTCGGCCACCTTGACGCCGCCGATCACGACCACGAACGGGTGCTGGGGCCGGTCGAGCAGGCTGGCGAAGGCCTTCAGCTCCGCTTCCAGCAGCAGCCCGGCGGCCGACGGCAGCAGGTGCGCCACGCCCTCGGTGGAGGCGTGCGCGCGGTGCGCGGCGCCGAACGCGTCGTTCACGTACAGGTCGGCCTCGGACGCCAGTTCGGCCGCCAGCGAGGGGTCGTTGAGCTCCTCGCGGGGGTCGAAGCGCAGGTTCTCGAGCATCCGCAGCGGCCCACGCTCGTCGCCGAACGCAACCTCGCGGTCGAGCAGCTCGGCCACCCGGTCGGCTACCGGCCGCAGCGAGAGCTCGGGCTTGGGCTCGCCCCGGGGGCGGCCGAGGTGGGAGCACAGGATCACCCGCGCTCCCCGCTCGAGCAAAAGCTCGACGGTCGGCATCGCCGCCCGGATGCGGGTGTCGTCGGCCACCCGGCCGCCGTCCAGCGGCACGTTCAGGTCAGCGCGGACGAGCACGCGCTTGCCGGCCACGTCCAGATCGCGAACGCTGCGCACGCGGCCTACGCGATCTTGCTGATCAGATCGACCACCCGGCACGAGTAGCCCCACTCGTTGTCATACCAGGAGACGACCTTGACCAGGTTGGCGTTTGCCATCGTCAGGCCCGAGTCGAAGATCGAGCTGTAGGAGCTGCCGACGATGTCGCTGGAGACGATCGGGTCGGAGGTGTACTGAAGGATGCCGGTCATCGTGCCGGTGTCGGCAGCATCGGCGAACACCTGGTTGACCTCGTCCCGGGTCACCTCGCGGTCGAGCACCGCGACCAGGTCGGTGGCCGATCCGTCCGGCACCGGCACGCGCATCGAGATGCCGTCCAGCTTGCCCAGCAGCTCGGGGATCACCAGCCCGATCGCCTTGGCGGCGCCGGTCGAGGTCGGGATGACGTTGATTGCCGCGGCCCGCGAGCGGCGCAGGTCGGCGTGCGGCAGGTCGAGGATCATCTGATCGTTGGTGTACGCGTGGGTGGTGGTCATGAAGCCGCGCTGAAGGCCGAAGTTATCCAGCAGCACCTTGGCCAGCGGCGCCAGGCAGTTGGTGGTGCAGGAGGCGTTCGAGATCACGTGGTGGCTGTCGGGGTCGTAGAGCTGGTCGTTGACGCCGATGCAGACCGTGATGTCGGCGCCGGTGGCGGGAGCGCTGATCACGACCTTGCGGGCACCCGCCTCGAGGTGCTTGGCCGCGCCCTCGCGCTTGGTGAAGAAGCCGGTCGACTCGAGCACCACCTCGACGCCCATGTCCGCCCAGGGCAGCGCCGCCGGGTCGCGCTCGGACAGCACGGCAACCTTCTTGCCCTCCACCAGCAGGCCGTCGTCCGCCGCGCTGACCTCGCCGGGGTAGGCGCCGTGCACGGAGTCGTACTTGAGCAGATGGGCGAGCGTGGCCGCGCTCGTCAGGTCATTGACCGCCACGATCTCGAACTCGGCGCCGCGCTGTCTCGCCGCTCTGAAGACGTTGCGGCCGATCCGGCCGAACCCGTTGATCGCCACACGAACACTCATCAAGTAACCCCCAGATCGCTCACGGATATCCCGCCGCCAGTCTATCGACTGGCGGCTAAGGAAGATCCGGATGGGGGCCCGGAGAGGCTTATTGGGTGACCGGCAAGATCGGGCAGCGTCAGATGGGGTCTAGGTCTGTCGCGCAAGGGATGCCAGGTCACCCACAAGCCTTACCTACCTATGATCGTATGAAGGGGGAGATGCTCCTACCCCCAGTCGGGGGATCTTTAGGTTTTTGTAAAGAAAATGAGGGTTTTCATGCGACGTGCCACCGCGGACTTGCTCAACGGCGGGCTTGCACGCTCCCCCAGCTCGGCCATCGAGATGGACGGATAGCGCAGCCGCAGCTTGGCCACCTGGCGTAACGGGGGATCCAGCTGGTCGATGTCGAGCTGCGCGATCGCCTCGCGCTGGCGGTGCGCGGCGGCGCTGACGCGGCCCAGGTTGGCGCGATCGCAGTTGGTCAGCCGGTTGGCCGCCTCGCGGGTGGCGCTGATCACCTCGGCCTCCTCGAACGAGAGCACGGCGTCGTGCGCCCCGATGTGCGCCAGCAGGTCGCGGATCGCCTCGCGCGACTTGAGGTAGGCGACGGTGTGGCTGGGGCGGCTGACCACCCGCAGCGGGATGCCGTCGCGGGCCGCCGTCTCGGCCAGCACCGCGGCGCCGTCCGGCTCGGCCGTGCGCAGCTCGAGGTGCGCCGGGCGGCGCGGCGCCGACACCGATCCGGCCGCGACGAAGGCGCCTCGCAGATAGGCGCCGCGGCAGCAGGCCCGGGTCAGCAGCCGGCCGGGCGGCCGGGCCAGCGGCGTCAGCGCCGTCGACAACACGCCGGCCTCGTGCAGCAGCTGCAGCGTGCCCCCGCCGGCGATCCGCAGCCGCACGAGGCTGCGGCGCTGGAAGCGGTGCTCGCGGTAGGAGACGATCTCGCAGTCGGCGCCGTGCTCGCGTAGCAGCTGGAAGGCCAGCCGAGCGGCGGCCGGGTCGCTCAGCTCGACCACAACCGCCAGCTCACCGCCAGACCGCACCTGCAGGCTGCCCGCATGCCGGATCAGGCCGGAGAGGAAGGCCATCCGGCAGCAGGCCTTGGCCGGCGGCCGCTCCACCAGCTCGTGTCGGACATCCTCACTGAAGCTCATCCGCCGGCTTCCATCGCGACAGCCGCACCAGCGTTCGGCCCAGCTTGTCGGCGTCGTGCTGCCACTCGCCCGCCAGCCGGCCGCCGAACACGCGCACGCCCAGCCGCCGCAGGCCGCCCCGGTCGACCGGCACCGGCACGCCGTGCTCGGCCCGGTTACGGCTCACCAGAACGGCGTCCACCAGGTCGTCGCCGACATGCTCGTAGATGCGGGCGACGTGGTCGGAGGCGCGGTAGCCCTCCGTCTCGCCCGGCTGCTGCAACAGGTTGCAGACGTAGATCCGCGGCACCCGCGCCATCCGCACCGCCTCGCGGATTCCGGGCACCAGCAGCGGCGGCAGCGTGCTCGTGAACAGGCTGCCCGGCCCCATCACGATCAGATCGGCGCGCTCGATCGCCTGCAGGGCGCGGGGATGGGCACGCACGTCGGGCGGATCCAGCATCACGCGCCGGATGGTGGCGCCGTCCGCCGCCAGCGCCGTCTCGCCGCGCACGGTGCGGCCGTCGTCCATCTCGCCCACCAGCTCGACGATGTCGGTGGTGCTGGGCACGACCCGCCCGACCACGGCCAGCACGCGGGCCGACTCGGACACCGCCTGGTCGAAGCTGCCCAGCAGATCGGTCAGTCCGGCCAGGAACAGGTTGCCGAAGCTGTGCCCGGCCAGCTCGCCGCTGGTGAACCGATGCTCGAACAGCTGGCCGACCAGCGACTCGTCTTCGGCCAGCGCCGAGAGACAGTGCCGCACGTCGCCCGGCGCGGGCATGCCAAAGTCGCGCCGCAGCCGGCCGGAGCTGCCGCCGTCGTCGGTGGTGGTGACAACGGCGGTGACGCTGCCGATCCGCTTCAGGCCGCGCAGGATCATCGACAGGCCGGTGCCGCCGCCCAGGCAGACGATCCGCACCCGGCTTCGCGATCGGCGCGCGCCGACCAGCTCGATCGGCAGCGGCTGCTCCGGGATCAGCGGCATCGCGTCACCCTACCCGGTCTTGTGCAGCGCCTCGTGGATCTGGCGACCGACCTTCGGCGGCAGCCCGGGCACGTTCTCGAGCTGTTCCCGGCGGGCGGCGGTGAGCGCCTGGCCGGTGCCGAAGTGGGCGATCAGCAGCTTGCGACGCGCCGGACCGACGCCAGGCAGGTCGTCGAAGATGGAGTCGACCGCCGACCGCGCCCGCCGCTGGCGGTGGAAGCCGATCGCGAACCGGTGCGCCTCGTCTCGGATCCGCTGCAGCAGCTGCAGGCCGGCCGAGCCGCGCTCGAGCATCACGGCGGACGGGCGGCCGGGCAGGAACACCTCCTCCTCGCGCTTGGCGAGAGCGATCACGGCCACGCGGGGCAGGTCGTAGGCGGCCATCGCCTTCAGCGCCGCGCCCAGCTGTCCCTTGCCGCCGTCGATCACGACCAGGTTTGGGGCGGAGGCGAAGCTGGCATCGAAGTCCTGCGCGGTCGGCTTCTGCATGCGGGCGAAGCGGCGGCCGACCGCCTCGGCCATGCTGGCGAAGTCGTCCTGTCCCTGCTGGTGGCGGATCGTGAACTTGCGGTAGTCGGAGCGCTTGGCGACCGCCTCCTCGAACACGACCATCGACGCGACGCGGTTCGTCTCGCCCAGGTTGGAGATGTCGAAGCACTCGATCCGCACCGGCAGCGCCTCCAGGTTGAGGTGCTCGCGCAACTCCTCCAGCGCCTCGACGCGACGTGCCCGGGTGCGCTGGGCGACCAGCCGGTCGTGCTCCAGCGCCATCTCGGCGTTGCGCGTCGCCAGCTCGATCAGCCGCCGCTTCTCGCCCCGCTTGGCGATCCGCGCCTCGACGGCCGTCCCGCGCCGCTCGGACAGGTACAGCTCGAGCAGCTCGCCATCCTCAAAGCCGGGCGGCAGGATCACCTGGCGCGGGATCGCGACCTGGCCACCGTAGTACTCGATCGCGAACCCCCACAGCACGTCCGACTCGCTCTCGCCGCCGGCGTTGTCCAGGTAGAAGCTGCGGCGGTCGGCCAGCCGGCCGTCGCGCAGCTGGAACAGCTGGACGTTGGCGGTGTTCTCGGAGACGGCAACGCCGAGCACGTCGCCGGTCTGCGAGCCGACGTGGTCCGCGACCTGGCGCTCGGCCAGATGCCGGACCGCGGTCAGCCGGTTGCGGTAGCGGGCGGCCTCCTCATACTCGTGGGCGGCGGCGGCCTCCTTCATCTGCGTCTCCAGCCGCCGCTCGAGCGGCCGCACGCGGCCGGAGAGAAACTCGACCACGCTCTCGATCACGGCCGCATAGTCCTGCTTCGAGATCAGGCCGACGCAGGGCGCCGCGCAGCGCCCGATGTGGTAGTCGAGGCAGGGCACGCCCGAGCGCCGTCCCGGCTCGGGGCCCTCGCAGGGCCGGTAGGGAAAGACGCGGTTGAGCACATCCAGCGTCTCGCGCACCTTGCGGGCGCTCGAGTAGGGGCCGAAGTACAGCACTCCCTTGCGATGCCGCTCGCGCGTGAACATCACACGCGGGTACTCGTCGGCGATCGTGACCGCGATGTAGGGATACGACTTGTCGTCGCGCAGCCGGATATTGAACGGCGGCCGGTGCCGCTTGATCAGGTTCTGCTCCAGCAGCAGCGCCTCGTGCTCGCCGCCCGTGCCGAAGAACTCGATCTCCTCGATCCGCTCCACCAGCTCGGCCGTCTTGACCGTGGCGTATGCCTCGCGCCGGAAGTACGACTGCACCCGCTTGCGCAGCGACTTGGCCTTGCCGACGTACAGCACCTGCCCGTCGTCGCCGTGAAACAGGTACACGCCGGGACCATCCGGCAGCGCCCGTAGCTGGGCGTCCAATCGCTCCTTGCCGGCTGGGCTTGGCATGGCAGTGATCGTAGCCGTGCCGGTCTCTCCGCCCCGCCCTGGCCGGGCTACCAGGGCGTGGGAATCCCGTCCAGCAGCGCCTTGGCTCCGTCCGTCGCCTTCGTCGCCGCGGCCGAGGCCACGCGCACGGGAGCCGTCTGCACCTTCCATGCCGCGTCCAGCGCGCGACCACCCACGTCGAGCGCGGTGCGGCACCACTGGGGATGCCGCACCAGGTAGCCCGCGACACAGAGCGTGGCGCCGGCCGCCAGCAGCGCCAGGCCGACCGGCGGAATGACCGTGGTGGCCGCGCCCAGCGCCAGCAGCGAGCCGCCGCCGGTCAGCAGCCCGGCGGTCGTGGCGGCACTGCCGGCCGCCATCAGGCCGTACGCGACCCGGTCGCGCGTGCTGCGTGCGGTGTAGGCCTGGAACGCGAACATGCCGGTCGAGAGCGCGCCGCCGAGCAGGCTGAACCGCGCCGCCCACAGTCCGACGCCCGAGATCTCGACGCCGCTGGTACCGGCCGCCGACATCATCTCGCGTGCGCTCGATGTCGCATCCCAGGCCGAGCCGGCCAGGTTGCTGGCGTCGCGCCAGTCGGGATCGGGCAGCAGCGCGCCCACACCGCTGAGCCCGAACCGGGCCAGGTTGCGGATGCCGGCCACCGCCTGCAGCGGCATCGCCCGGCCGCGCACGCCCAGCTGCTCGGCCACCGTCTCGCCGGCCCGCAGCACGGTGCTGAGCCGGTCGAGCGGTGTCACGCTCGAACGCGGCTGGCGACCGTCGGCCGGAGCGGACGCGCCCGCCAGCGGATCTGTGGCCGGCACCGCACCGACCGAACCGGCGGCCGGCGGCCGGGCGGCCGACAGCGACCGCAGCCGCACCTGCGCGGACAGGGCCAGCTCGGGGCCGCTTGCCCGCGACAGCACCAGTGCGGCGGTGGACGCATCGCCCAGCTGGTCTGACAGCGCGTCCGCCAGAGAAGCCGGGTGGCGCGACTGAGCGGTGGCCAGCGCCGCGGCGGCCGTGTCGGCGTCGGCCGAGAGGTTCATCTCCAGCTCCGCGCGCAGGATGTGGCTCGGCACCTGATGCCGGCGGGCGGCATCGTCGACGGCGCTGGAGACGCTCGCATCGCCGTCCGTGAGCAGCCGGCCAAAGCCGTCCCAGCCGCCACCGGCGAGCGGCGTGTAGCCGACCGTTGCGCCGGTGTGCGGGGCGGCCAGCACGGCGCCCCCGCCGGCGTAGATGCCGACGTGGTAGGGCGCACCGCTCACGGCACCGGCGAATACGAGGTCGCCTGGCAGCAATCGATCGGGCGTGATCGGCTGCGACATCTGCCAGAGCCCGGCCGCCGTCGGTCTGCCGGGCAGCGGCGCGCCGGCGGAGGAGAAGGCGAAGTCGACCAGACCGCTGCAGTCGAACCCGCCCTCTGCACGGCTCTCGCCACCCCACACGTACGGCCAGCCGACCTGCGCCGCTGCCGCGGCCACCACCGCCCCGCGGCCTCCCAGGCCGGCCAGGTCGACCGGCCGGAACGAGCTCTCCGCGAGCTGGGCGGAGAATGACACCTCCGCGCCGGCCGCCGCCCGCACCGGGTTGTGTCCGTCGTCCGACGTCTCGACCGTGACCTCGACCCCGGTCGGCAGACCGTCCCGCTCCAGCAGCCGCAGCGACACCAGCCGAGCGCCGTTCGCGGCCGCCGAGGTGCGCGCGGCGCTCCTCAGGGCTGAGGGCGGCGCAACCGGGTCGCCGGCCAGTGTGCGGGCGGCGGCCAGCGCCGCCTGGTCGGCCGCCCGCTGTCCGGCCGCACCGGCCCGGTCGATCTGTCCCAGCGTGGCGATCAGCGCTCCCCCCAACGCCAGCGCCAGCAGCAGGCCGCAGGCGGCGATCGAGATCTGCCCCCGTTCGCTCACGAGGCGATCCTGGTTGTCACCGTCTCGGCATCGGGTCCGCCGGGGATCGTCAGCGGCAACCGCACCCGCACCTGCAGCCGGTCGCCGCGCTGCTCGATGCTGGCCCGCGCTCGCAGGCCGGCCGGGATCGGCTTACCCTCCGCCACCAGCACCGCCGCCTGGTCGGCGATCCGCTCGGCCTCGATCCGGGCGCGGGTGATCGCAAGCAGCTCGGCGATCGCGATTGCGGCCAGTGCCAGCAGCATGCAGCAGGCCACGATCTCGACGCTGGCCTGGCCCCGCTCGCGCCTCATTGGCGCACGGTGTCGGCGTCGGCCGCGAGCGACAGTTCGAGCCCGGGTATCACCGCCGGAACCCGCACCCGCACGTGCACCGCCCCCTGGTCGCTGCGGACGGCGAGTCCGGCTCGCATCGAGCCGGGCAGGGCGGCCAGCGCGGCCGGCTGGGGAGGATCGCCGACCAGCTCGGCACGGGCAGCGGCGCGGGCGGCGTGGGCCGCCGAGACCGCCGTCCACCCCACCAGCACCGCCTGCCAGCAGGCGAGGGCGGCCAGCAGCAGCACTGGCAGCAGCACGGCCGTCTCGATGCTGGCCTGGCCT
>JAWVEC010000032.1:0-8159 GCA_033856975.1 Gaiellales bacterium | reverse complement strand
CTGGCGCCGGGCGAGCTGGTCGTGATCGACCAGGACGGCGCCCGCTACCGCCAGGCGGTGGAGCCGCGGTCGGGATCGCTGTGCATCTTCGAGTACATCTACTTCGCCCGGCCCGACTCCGAGATGCAGGGCGAGGGCCTGCACGCGGCGCGCGGCCGGATGGGCGAGCGGCTGGCGTTCGAGTCGCCCGTCGAAGCCGACGTCGTGATCCCGGTGCCCGACTCCGGCACGCCGGCGGCGATCGGCTATGCCCGTGCCAGCGGCATCCCGTTCGGCGAGGGGCTGGTCAAGAACCGCTACGTCGGCCGCACCTTCATCCAGCCCGACCAGGGCCTGCGCGAGCGCGGTGTGAAGCTCAAGTTCAACGTGCTGCCCTCGATGCTGCGGGGCCAGCGGGTGGTGGTGGTGGACGACTCGATCGTGCGCGGCTCGACCACCCGCAAGCTGGTGCAGATGCTGTTCGAGGCCGGCGCGCGCGAGGTGCACCTGCGGATCAGCTCGCCGCCGATCATCTCGCCCTGCTTCTACGGCATCGACATGGCCGATCAGAAGGAGCTGATCGCAGCCGGCAGCAACGTCGAGCAGGTACGCGAGCAGCTGGGCGCGACCTCGCTGGCCTACCTCTCGCTGGAGGGGCTGCAGGCGTCGACCGGCCAGGATTCGGATCGCTTCTGCCGCGCGTGCCTGACCGGTGAGTACCCGACCGAGATCCCGAGCGAGCTGCGGGGCGCCAAGCTGCGGTTCGAGGAGCTGGCCGCGGTCGAGCCGGCGGCCGCCAGCCGATGAGCAAGCCGACGCCGCTCAGCTACGGCGACGCCGGCGTCAGCCTGAAGGCGGCCGACGCGGTCGTCGATCGGATCAAGGCCGCGGTCGAGTCGACCCGGACGCGCGACGTGCTGGGCTCGCTGGGCGGGTTCACCGGCCTCTACGCGCCCAGCTTCGGCGATCCCGCGATCGCTGCCGGCTGCGACGGCGTCGGCACCAAGGTGCTGCTGGGCGCGGCCGCCTGCCGGCTGCGCGGCCTCGGCATCGACCTGGTGGCGATGAGCGCCAACGACGTGATCACCTCGGGCGCGCGACCGGCCTTCTTCCTGGACGTGATCACGTGCGGGCGGATCGACCCGGAGCGGGTCGCCGAGCTGGTCGAGGGCATCGCGGAGGGTTGCCGGATCGCCGGCTGCGCGCTCTTGGGAGGCGAGACGGCTGAGCACCCCGACATGATGGAGGCGGACGAGTTCGACATGGCCGGGTTCTGCGTCGCGATCGGCGAGCGCCGCGACCTGATCGGCGGCGCCCGGATCGCCAAGGGCGATGCGGTGATCGGCCTCGCCTCCAGCGGCCCGCACGCGAACGGCTTCTCGCTGATCCGGCGCCTGCTCGAGCGGGCCGGCACCGGCCTCGACGAGACGCCGCCCGAGCTGGACGGAAAGTCTGTGGCAGACGCCCTGCTCGAGCCGACGCGAATCTACGCGAAGCCGGTGCGGCTGCTGACCGCGACGCTGGACGTGCGCGCGATGGCACACATCACCGGCGGTGGCATCCCCGGCAACCTGGCGCGGCCGATGCCGGCCGGGCTGGGCGTGGAGATCGACCTCGGCTCGTGGCAGCGGCCGCCGGTGTTCGACTGGCTGGCCTCGCTGGGCGTCGCGGAGGACGAGATGCGCCGCGTGTTCAACCTCGGGCTCGGCTACGCCGCGGTGATCGAGAGCGAGCGGGTCGACCTGGCGCTGGCGACGCTCGAGAAGGCTGGTGAGACGGCCTGGCTGGCCGGGCACGTGATCGAGGGCGACGGGGTCAAGCTCCGTTGAGCGTGGGCGTCCTCATCTCGGGGACGGGATCCAATCTGCAGGCGCTGATCGACGATCGTGAGATCGACGTGGCCTGCGTCGTGTCGAGCACGCCAGACGCGGCCGGGCTGGCCCGCGCCGAGCGGGCCGGCATCCCCGCGCTGGCCACGGCCGACGAGGACGAGACGGCGGCGTTCCTGGACGGCCACTCGGTCGATCTGGTCGTGCTGGCGGGCTACATGCGGGTGCTGTCGGCGGATTTCGTGCACCGCTACGGCGGGCGGATCATCAACGTCCACCCCTCGCTGCTGCCGGCCTTTCCCGGCGCGCACGCGATCCGCGACGCGCTCGATCACGGCGTGCGCGTGACCGGAGTGACCGTGCACCTGGTGGACGACGACCACGTCTCGGCCGACAGCGGCCCCATTATCCTGCAGGAGAGCCTCGCTGTTTCGTATGATGATCGCCCCGAGGACGTGACAGCCCGGCTGCACGAGATCGAGCACCGGTTGCTGCCCCGGGCGGTACGACTGTTCTGCGCCGGCCTGATCGAGGTGGACGGCCGGAACGTGCGCGTGAAGGAAGAGCATCTGGCATGAAGATCCAACGAGCCCTGATATCGGTCAGCGACAAGAACGGCTTGGCGACCTTCGCCACCGGACTGCGCGATCTCGGCGTCGAGCTGATCTCGACCTCCGGGACGGCGCAGTTCCTGGTCGACGCCGGCCTGCCGGTGACCACGGTCGAGGAGCTGACCGGCTCGGCCGAGCTGCTGGCCGGCCGCGTCAAGACGCTGCACCCGCACATCCACGCCGGCATCCTCGCCCGCCGCAACCACCCCGAGGATATGGCCTCGCTCGAGCAGGAGGGCGTGCTGCCGATCGACATGGTGGTCTGCAATCTGTATCCCTTCCGCCACGTGGCCAACCGGCGTGGCGTCAGCGAGGCCGAGGTGATCGCGAACATCGACGTCGGCGGGCCGACGATGGTGCGGGCGGCGGCCAAGAACTTCGACTCGGTGGCGGTCGTCACCGACCCCGAGCGCTACGGCTTCCTGCTGGACGAGCTGCGCGGCGCGGGCGGCGAGCTGTCGCCCGACACGCATCGCGAGCTGGCGGCCGTGGCGTTCGCGCACACCGCCGGCTACGACGCCGCGATCTCGGAGTGGTTCAGCGAGACCGAGCCGTTTCCGGACCGGGTGGTGCTCGACCTGATCAAGGCCGCCGACCTGGCCTACGGAGAGAACCCGCATCAGCGCGCCGCCTTCTACGTCGAGGCGGGCGCCCGCCGGCACCTGCTCTCGATGATCGAGCAGCTGGGCGGCCGGCCGCTCTCGTTCAACAACCTGGCCGACCTGCAGGCCGCGCGCTCGATCGCGTCCAGCTTCCAGCTGCCGGCCTGCGCGATCGTGAAGCACGCCAACCCCTGTGGCGTGGCGGTCGGCGCGACGCTCGAGGAGGCGTATGAGCGGGCGCTCGAATCCGACCCGATGTCGGCTTATGGCGGCGTGATCGCGGTCAACCGATCGGTCTCGGCCCAGCTCGGTGAGCGGCTGGCGGAGCAGTTCATCGAGGTGTTGTTCGCGCCCGGCTACGACCCGCAGGCGATCGAGACGCTGCGCGGCAAGTCCGACCTGCGGATCCTCGAGGATCGCGAGCGTCGCAAGGCCAGCCCCGGCGAGCGCGACCTGCGGCGAGTGCTGGGCGGCGTCCTGATCCAGGACCGCGACAACGAGCTCGACGACCGCGACAACATGCAGATCGTCTCGGCTGCGCAGCCGGACGAGCAGGAGTGGGGCGACCTGCTGTTCGCGTGGCGGGTCTGCAAACACGTGCACTCCAACGCGATCGTCATCGCGCGCGACCTGGCGACCGTCGGCGTGGGCGCGGGGCAGATGAGCCGGGTGGACGCGGTGCGGATCGCGGTCGAGAAGGCGGGCGGCCGAAACCAGGGTGCGGTGCTGGCCTCGGACGCCTTCTTCCCGTTCGACGACGGCCCCAAGACGGCCGTTGCCGCGGGCGTGCGCGCGATCATCCAGCCGGGCGGCTCGAAGCGCGACGACGAGGTGATCGCGGCCGCCGACGAGGCCGGAATCGCGATGGTGTTCACGGGCCGCAGGCACTTCTTGCACTAGTCGGCGGCGGACGCGGCCTTCGTCGCCTCCCGTGCCAGGCAACGCGGAACGCGGTGCCTGGCACGTTCGAGCCGCGACGGGGGGTCGTCGCCGCGCCGGCGGTCGCTGGGCGCCGGGCGGTCGTTGATGGCGCCTGCGCGCTGGGTGCGGCTCGGTGGTGGGCACCGGCCTTTCGGCCGTTGCCTGGCACCCGAGTCAGTTGTGCATGCCGTGCGGGCACGTTCGAGCTGCGACGGTGAGGACGATGATGCCCGGGGTCTGACCCCTCACCGTTTCGCGACCGGGATCACGAACTTCATGCCGGTGTGGGTGTCCGAGATCTTGGCGATCTTGATGTCGGTCAGGCCGGCGTCCCGGCCGGCGCCGATCACCATCGCCTCGGTCAGGTCGGCGCGGCCCTTGGGCCGGATCGCCCAGATCGCGCCGTCGCTTGAGATCTCGTCCTGCAACGCCCCGATCCGGGCCAGGTCTTCGACCGTCTCGACCGAGACGAACGCCACGTTCGCCGGGCCAGCCTCGACCAGCGTTCCGGCGCCGACCAGGTCGACGTCGAATGCCCCCACCAAGAGAACGGTCTCACCTGGCTTCACGCCCAGCTTGTCGGCGAGGCTCTTTGGGTTGGCGATCTCGTGCGCCCACCTCTCCGCCTCCCGCTCGCCCAGCTCGAGCACCACGCTGCCGCGCGGCCACTCGACCGTGAGCCGGTCTCCCTCAGCCCGGGCCGTGATCTCGGCGCGCGGCAGCTTCAGCCCGAACGGCGCTCGCACGACCAGCTCGTCGCTCTCGAGCAGCACCTTCGCCTCGGCCCGCTCGCCGCCTCGGTGCACCACACAGCGCGCCTCTCGTCCCATGCCGATCTACCCCGACCGCTTCAGGCGCCCGTGCTGCTTGGCGTAGCGCTCGCCGCGGCGGAAGACGGCCAGGCCGAGCGGCACCGCGACCGTGCCGATCACGAGCAGTGGCCAGATGTCGCCCCAGACCGCACCCGGACCGGCGCCGTTCAGGATCGCCGCTCGGCAGCCCTCCAGCGTGTAGGTGGCCGGCGAGATGACCGAGATCCACTGCATCCAGTCGGGCAGCACGCTGACCGGGTAGTAGACGCCCGAGACGACCAGCAGCAGTCCCTGGGCGATGAACCCAAGCTGCGTGCCCTTCTCGGGTGAGATCAGCGGCAGCACCGCAGTCATCATGCCGATGCCGATGAACGAGACCGAGCTGACCAGCAGCACCAGCGCCGCGCTCAGGAACTGGGGATCGTGGAAGGTGATGTTCAGGAACGCCGCCACCGCCACGAACAGGAGCGCGGTGCGGATCACGCCGTAGACGACCGCGAACGCGCCCATCCCCAGCAGGTGCGAGGTGCGCGAGATCGGCGCCATGAACGTGTACTCGATCGTGCCCTCCCAGCGCTCCCAGGCCACCGTCTCGGTTACCACCTCGAAGATCAGCCCCAGGTACGACCAGATCACGGCTCCGATCAGAAGCACGATCGTGACCCGGTTCACGTTCAGCGAGCCGCCGCCGGCCTCGATGCCCTTTGCGATGAACACGATCGTGAGCGTGTTGGCAACCGTGTAGAGGAACCACGCCAGCTCCCACCAGGCGAAGCGGCGGATCAGGTACACGTTGCGCTCGACGATGCCGGCGAAGCCGATCAACTCGCGCCGGATCGCTTCCCGCTCGACCCTGATCATGCCGGCACCTCCTCGATCTGGTCGCCGGCCGGGTCGTCCTCGGACTCATCATCGGGCTCATCCTCAAACGAGCGGCCGGTTGCGTTCAGGAACGCCTGCTCCAACGTGTCGGCGCCGTACCGGCGGCGGATCTCCTCGGCACTCTCAAGGCACAGCAGTTCGCCGCGATGCAGAATGCCGATCCGGTCGGCCAGCGCCTCGGCCTCGGCCATGTCGTGGGTGCAGAGTAGGATCGTCGAGTCGTGGCGCTCGCGCAGCGTGCGGATGAACGCCTGCACCTCGAGCTTGCTGCGCGGGTCGAGACCGGTGGTCGGCTCGTCCAGCAGCAGCAGCACGGGCGCGGTCAAAAGCGCGCGGGCGAGCGCGATCTTCTGCTGCATGCCGCGCGAGAGATCCTCCATCGGCTCGCGCGAGCGCTCGGGGGGGAATCCGACCATGGCCAGGATCTCGGGGATGCGGGCGCGCGTGTCGCGCGGCCCGAGCCCATAGAAGCGGGCCGAGTAGCTGAGGTTCTCGACCGGTGACATACGCTTGAAGAACGACGCCTCCACCGAGACGCGGTTCACGAGCCGCTGTACCGCCCGCGGGTTGTCGGCGACGTCGATGCCGAACACGTGCGCGCTGCCGCCGTCGCCGATCAAGAGCGTCGAGAGCAGCCTCACCAGCGTCGACTTGCCAGAGCCGTTCTGGCCCAGGATGGCGACGCACTCGCCCTTCTGCATCGTGAAGCTGAGACCCTTCAGCGCGGCCACGCGGCGCCGCCGTCCGCGCACGCGGGCGCCGCCGTCGCGGCGGATGAACTCCTTGCGCAGGTTGTCGACCTCGACGGCCGGGATCGCAGACACGGGGAAACCTCGTGGACGCGGATGGTCTCGCCTGCAGCACCGTTGCCGGTGCGGGCGAGTGGGACGCGTAGAAGATGAGGCGGCGGGCGCGATGGCGCCGGTGTTCTCGGCGCGACCAACAACAATAGCAGCCGCGCATGACGGTTTCCAGCGAGGATTTCCGGCACTTGTGGCGAACGGTACGAAACTGTTGACAATGCCCGTGGTTTTGGGGAATATCGCCCCTTCTCCGTCGTCCTCTTTGAAAGGAGTCGCGCATGCAGGGACAGCAGTCTTCGGACAGCGCTGATCTTGCTCAGTTCGGGTATAAGCAGGAGCTGCACAGAACGCTGGGCAGCTTCTCGTCCTTCGCTGCCGGTTTCAGCTACATCTCGATCCTGACCGGCATGTTTCAGCTGTTCTACTTTGGGTTCGCCTTCGGCGGGCCTGCCTTCTTCTGGACGTGGCCGTTGGTGTTCTTCGGCCAGATGATGGTCTGTCTCTGCTTCGCGGAGCTGGCGGGCAAATACCCGATCGCCGGCTCGGTCTACAACTGGTCGAAACAGCTCTCGAGCGGCGCCGTCTCATGGATGGCGGGCTGGATCATGCTGACAGCATCGATCGTCACGGTCGCTGCCGTGGCGCTGGCCTGGCAGATCATCCTGCCGCAGATCTCTTCCAAGTTCCAGATCATCGGCGACGGCACCGGCTCGACCGACTTCGCCAAGAACGCGGTGCTGCTCGGCGCGATCCTGATCGTGTTCACGACGATCGTGAACATGATCGGCGTCAACCTGATGGCGAAGATCAACAACGTGGGCGTGGCGGCCGAGCTGATCGGTGCCACGCTGCTCGTGATCCTGCTGGCCGTCCACATCACCCGGGGTCCCGGCGTCGTGCTGAAGACCTACGGCACCGGCACCGGCCACGACTGGGGCTATGCCGGCGCCTTCCTGGTGGCGGCGTTGATGTCGGCCTACGTGATGTACGGGTTCGACACGGCCGGCTCGCTGGGTGAGGAGACCAACAACCCCCGCAAGTACGCTCCTCGCTCGCTGGTGCGGGCGCTGAGCGCGGCCGGAATCCTGGGCGCGCTGCTGATCCTGGTCGGTCTGATGGCCGTCGGCAATCCGCACGACCCGGCCATGAGCGTCTCCGGCCTGCCGTTCATCGTCAAGGACGTGCTCGGCAACACCCTGGGAGACATCTTCCTGTGGGATGTGGTGCTCGCGATCACGGTCTGCTGTCTGGCCGTGCACACGGCCACGATCCGGATAGCGTTCGCGATGGCGCGCGACAACAACCTCCCGTTCGGCTCGGCGATCGCCCGCGTGCATGGCAGCTCGCGGACTCCGATCGTGCCGGCGATCGTCGTCGGCGTGCTGGCGATCGTGATCCTCGTTATCAACATCAACCAGCCGCAGATCTTCACGGTCATCACCAGCATCGGCATCATCATGGTCTACCTCGCCTACCTGCTGGTGACCGTGCCGATGCTGCAGAAGCGGCTGTCGGGTGAGTGGCAGCCCTCTGCCGAGCACTTCTCGCTCGGCCAGTGGGGCCTGCTGGTGAACGTGCTGGCGGTCGTGTACGGCGCCGGAATGGCGTTCAACCTGGCATGGCCGCGCAAGGACATCTACAACTACGTGGCCCCGTTCCACTGGTACCTCCAGTACGGCGCCTACCTCTACATCGGCATCATCGCCGGTGCCGGCGGCCT
>JAWVEC010000031.1:0-8458 GCA_033856975.1 Gaiellales bacterium | reverse complement strand
GGTCAGCCATGCAAGGGTACGACGACGAGGTCAGCTACACACGGATCATCGATCCGTCCCCCAGCGGCGACGATCTGGCGTTGCCGTCGCGCGGTGAGCGGCCGACTCTGGTCTGGCGCCCGCGGCTGGGCGAGGATCAGACCTACCCGCTGATGGGCCGCATCACCAAGCTGGGCCGCCACGACGAGAACGACATCGTGCTGGCCGGCCCGACCGTGTCGGCGCGCCACGCGACGGTGCGGATCGAGCCGATCGGCGTGGTGCTGGAGGACGAGGGCAGCCTGAATGGCAGCTTCGTCAACGGCGAGCGGATCGAGCAACGGCTGCTCGAGGAGGGTGACCGGATCCAGGTCGGCCCCCACCTGCTCGTGTTCGTCCCGGCCGCGGGATAGTCCGCGCCATGCCGCAGCCACGTCTCCGCCCGCTCACCGGGCGGCTACTCGCCCTCGTAGGCGAGGCTCGCCCACGACGGCACCGATGCCAGCTCGAGCAGCGGCGCCTGGTCGCTCGGCATGCGGTAGGCGAAGCCGCCCGACGACTCGTCGAAGGAGACGTCCAGCAACCCGACCTTGACCCGATGATCGAGCCACGCGCCCCTGAACACCAGCTTGCGCAGCCAGTAGCTGAGCGGCTCGGGATGCAGCTCGTCGAGCGCCGCGCGTTGCGCCTCCAGGTGGCGCCCGAGCGGCGTTCGCGGCGAGACCACGCGCCCGGTCGAGGTCAGCTCGACCAGGTCGGCCGCCTCCGCATCCGAGAGGTCGCGCTGCGGCACCAGCTCGAGCTTGATCGCGCCCGCCACCACGCGCTGGGTGAAGTCGGTGCGCGAGAAGCTGTAGCGGTAGTCGAGGAACTCGACCACGAACTCATCGCCGGAGTGATAGTCCACGCTCATCGAGGCGAACAGTAGTGCCCCGCTTCCGGCTCGAACGTGGCCCGGTCGTGTGTGAGGACGGCGTCGTGGCTGCGACCGCGTGGTCGCGCAGCAAGGGGCTGCTGGGACGGGCCGGCATGGAAGAGCAGGAGGGGCTCTGGATCCAGCCCACCAGCTCGATCCACATGTGGTTCATGCGGTTCCCGATCGACGTCGTGTGGGCGGCCGGGGATGGCCGCGTGCTGAAGCTGGTGGAGAACATCGGGCCGTGGCGGATGTCGTTCTGCCGCGGCGCGAAGGTGGCGCTCGAACTGCCGGTGGGCGCGATCGCGCGCAGCGGCGTGCAGGTGGGCGACCACCTCGTTATAGAGCGCTGACCGGCCCTTAGTAGCGGTGCAGGGTGGTGACCGCGGGCAGGCGGTTGTGCATCATCACGGCCAGTGGGATGGTCACGATCAGGACGCTCAGCACCCACGCGATCACGATCCAGATCAGTGAGAACCACCACCCGATCAGGATGAAGTAGACGGCGCGCTTCCAGAACGCGGGCTGAGGGTGATCGCTGTGCTCGATGTGGACGTTGCCGGCCGCGTCGATGGTGGTGGTCGTGCTGGTGCGACGCGGCCGCAGCGTGAGCACAGTCGGGATGCGGTTGAAGATCCAGAAGGTCAGCGGCAGGCCGATCACGGTCAGCCCGATCAGCCAGCCGGCGACGCTGACGATGCCCGACAGCCACCAGCCGATGACGATGAACCAGAGCGTCCGGATCAGCAGGCCGGGGCCGCGCTCGTGGTGCTCGACGGTCACGGTTCGCGGCGCGCTGCCGGGGGTCAGCGGGGGCAACCCGAGTGCGGCAGCGGTGTCTGCCGACAGGCTGGCGGGCTCGGCCTTGGCCTCGGGCGCGGTCGTGGTCTCGTCGACGATCGTTTCGAGTTCGCTGCCCTTGGTGGCCTCAGGGTCGTTTTCGAGCGTCATTCCACGCATCATATGTCACGAATCTGCTGCTGGCGGCTCGGGCTCACCGGCCTGCCCGCCGAACTCGTTGCTATTGCCACGTTCGCCTGATACGGTCGGTCTCTCCGAAGGGGTGGGTAATGGGCAGCAGCAGATTTCGCGCCGCGATCTGTGTAGGTGGAGTAGTGCTTGTTTGGCTCGCGGTGGGTGACGTCGCGTCGGGCGCGACGCCGACCTGCCTCGGGCTGCCGGCAACGCTGGTGGGCACACCCGGTATTGATGGCCTCACCGGCACGCCCGGAAACGACGTAATCGTCGCGCTTGGCGGGAATGACAACGTCCGCGCCGGCGCTGGCAATGACGTCGTCTGCGGCGGCGCTGGGACGGACTCCATTTATGGAGAGGACGGCCGCGACCGCCTGTCCGGTGGAGCAGACCGTGACGGCTTGCTGGGCGGGCCCGGTAACGACCACATCCAAGGCGGTGGCGGCGACGACGTGATCTATGGCCAACATGGTTACGACGTGCTTCGGGGAGGCGCCGACGGCGACTACATGCTCGGTGGCCGCGGTAATGATCGTATGTACGGCGACTCTGGGGTGAACATCCTCCTCGGCGAGGCCGGCAACGACCTGCTGGTCGGCGGTCCGGATCTCGACGTGGAGATGGTTGGCGGCCTCGGCGACGACGTCATCCGTGGTGGCCGCGGCGAGGATCACATATGGGGCGGGGAACAGCGCGACCTCTTCGACATCGGCAACGACGTGATCTATGGAGGGCCCGGCGATGATTTCCTCTTCGGCGGCAATTTCAGCGCGACCAATGACCCGGACGTCGACCCCACGTTTGGCGGCCCAGACGGAAATGATGTGATCCGGGCGGGATCAGGCAACGATCACATCTGGGGAGGACAGGGAAGCGACCAACTGTTCGGCGGCGCGGGGTCAGACCACGTGAACAGTGTCGACGGCATGTCGGGAAACGACGCCGCGGACGGTGGGTCAGAGACGGACGTCTGTCTGACTGACACCGGTGATACGCGCATCGACTGCGAACTCTAGGCAAGCGGTGTGCGCCGACGCGTGTGTGGTTCCCACGGCGGCCTCCGCGCTTCGGCGCGCCTGGGAGGAAGGACTCCTCAAGATGGCCATATCGGTTGATCGTGGCACGTAGATCACCGCAACGTCATTGGGGCCTGATCCAGGAATTGCTGAACGCGAGACATTGCGGGGGGCGTGCAGAGCGAATCGCAGGCCCTGCATTGGTTCTGTAGGAAGTGCTGCCGGTTCACGGGTCACAGGATCGCGGTATCGCCGTCTACGCAAAATGACAGGCCCCGGGTACCCGCGACCCCGGATCTGTTCCCGATCTGTCACAACCGCTGTTGCAGTTCTTCCAATCTGGGTTCGGACGTCCTAGGATGAGTCCCGTGCCCGCAAGGCGGCGGGGCGCGACCATCTGACCCCCGCCGTGCTGCGCGCATTCCCGGCGCGCGATCGGCCATCCCCAAGGAGCCATGCCCGTGGCTGGATCGACCGTGCTCGTCGTTGACGACGAGCCCCACATCATGGAGTTTCTCGTCGAGAACCTCAGCGCCGATGACTACTCGGTGCTGACCGCGACCAATGGCGAGGAGGCGCTCGAGGTGCTCGGCCGCAGCCGACCCGACGTCGTGCTGCTGGACGTGCTGCTGCCCGGTATGAGCGGCTTCGACGTCTGCCGCCGCGTGCGCGGCGGCGACGCCGTCAACGACCCGTGGAACCCCGACCTGCCGATCATCATGCTCAGCGCCAAGGCCGAGCACACCGATCGCGTGCGCGGACTCGCACGCGGCGCCGACGACTACGTTACAAAGCCATTCCACTATCCGGAACTGCTGGCACGCATCGGCGCCCTGCTGAAGCGCGTCTCCCGCACCGCCGACCGCGATCAGCTGCGCGTCGGCGAGCTGGTTGTGAACACGTTGTCCAAGCAGGTGACGGTCGGGGGACAGCTGGTCCACCTGTCCGTCAAGGAGTTCCAGCTGCTGGCGACGCTGGCCGCCGACCCCAACCGGGTGTTCTCCAAGAAGGAGCTGCTGGAGACGGTGTGGGACTTCAAGTCGCACGGCCGGACGCGAACGCTCGATTCGCACGCCAGCCGGCTTCGCCAGAAGCTCGGCGCCGCGTCGGATCGTGCCTGGATCGTCAACGTCTGGGGCCATGGGTACCGCGTGACGGCGCCGGAATGAGGATCGCACGCTTCTGGGTGCGTCTTGCGGTCACCTTCATGGCCATCACGGGGTCGGCGCTGATCGTTGCTTCGTCGCACAACGAGCCTGCCGAGCTGGCCACGGTCGGGCTGGCCGCGATCCTCGCCGTGCTCGCGGCCAGCCTGCTGCACGCCCGGCGCGTCGTCGGCCTGGTGCACGAGGTGGGCGCCTTCGCCGACCGGGTCGCGGCCGGCGAGTACAGCGCCCGGGTGACGGCCGTGGGCGACGACGAGCTGGCCGACCTGGCCGAGAGCGTCAATGCGATGGCCGCCCGTCTGGCCTGCGAGGGTCACGCCCGGGCCAGCTTCATCGGCAAGGTCTCGCACGAGCTGCGGACGCCGCTGACGGTGATCAAGGGCTACGTGTACACGCTGCAGCGGAACGAGCGCGATCCGGCCAAGGCCGCCAAGCTGACGGTGATCAACGCCGAGTGCGAGCGGCTCGCCTACCTGGTGGGAGACATCCTCGAGCTGGCCCGCGCGCAGGCCGGCGAGCTTCGGATCTCGGCCGAAACGTTCTGCCTGCGCGAGTGCGTCGAGGAGGTGGTGGAGCGGCTGCGCGGCGTCGCCGAGCGGCGCGATGTCGAGATCGCGATGCGATGGCGGGACGACGAGTCGTTCGTGATGGGTGATGAGAACCGCGTGCGCCAGATCTTCGCCAACCTGATCACGAACGGCATCAAGTATGCGCCTCCTGGCACCACGGTGAGGGTCGACGGCCAGCTCGAAGGCGAGCTCCTGCGCGTCTCCGTTGCCGACTGCGGCCGCGGCATCGCGCCCGACGTGATTCCCCGCATCTTCGACGAGTTCTACCAGGCCCCCGAGGGTGCGGAGCCCGGCGCCGGCTTGGGTCTGGCGGTGGCACGGGAGCTGGCCGAGGCGCACGGAGGCACGATCGGCGTGGCCAGCGCGGTCGGCAGTGGCACCCGCTTCACCGTGGAGCTGCCGGCCTGGGCGGAGACCGCGTGAGCGCCGGCCGCATGAGGATGCTTCAGCTGCAGCCCACGCCGACCGATCCCGTGATGGTGATCGACGGCGTCGGAGACGCGCCGGCGCATGCGGAGCTGCTGTGCCTGGTCGCCCCTCTGCCGGCGTCCGACGCGACCAGGGCGGCGATCGTCGATCACCACCGCCCCGGCCGCAAGCTGATCGAGCTCGCCATGCCCGGCATCGGCGCCCGCTACCTTGGCGGCGTCGCCCGTGAGGCTGCGCGCGGCGGCTGGAATCTGCCCGAGCTGTTGGCGCTGGTGGTGGAGCTCGAGAGCCGCTGCACCTACTGGGTCGCCGCGGCGACGCTCGACGCGCTCGACGGCGGCAGCCACCGATCGCTTGTGACCGGGCGTGCGCGTGCCCTTCGCTGGGCGTGCGGAAAGTGGGCGCCCAGCGCCGTCAGCGGATCATCGCTTCGCACGATCGCCCGGTCGGCGACGGTGCGTGGCGGGCTCTGCGTCTGCGCCCGCTCGGGCCGATCGATCCCGCGGCGGGTGGCCCGCGAGCTGGACGAGCTGGCGCGGTCGCGAATCGTGGTGGGCGACCTCCGGCACGGGCTGGCGACGATGCTTGGCGCAAGCTGGGCGGTTGAGATGTTGGTCGCCCCGCGCCTGGCGGCCTCCCAGCTGGCAACGCTGCGCGAGCAGTTCGTATCCGCGCCGCGCTGCGGATGGTGCGGCATCCCCGTGGCCGGTAGCCATTGCCGGCGCTGCACGCTGGGGCCGGCGTGACGCTCTACCGACGGCGCAGCGTTCTGCTCGTGGCCGCCGCCGCGGTGCTGCTGGTGGTGTCGCTGATCAGCGGACGAGGCGCATCCGGCGGGGGAACCGTCGATCCGCTGGTGCAGATCGTCTCGATCCGGAGGCCGCTCACGGCAGGCGCTCGGATCGCGCCTGCCGACCTCGCGGTCAGCTCGGTGCCGAGCCGATGGGCCAATCCTCACCAGCTCTCCGATCCCGCCGCCGCGGTCGGTCGCCGCGTTGCCGTCCCGCTGCCGGCCGGCACGCCGCTGATCGACAGCGAGCTGGCGACGAATCGTGCTCCGTCGCGAGCGCGCGACGTGGCCGTCAGGCTCGACGAGGTCGCCGGACTCCCCGGCGGCGACCTCGTCGAAACCAGCGCCGATCTCTACCTCGTGATGCCCGGCCGCCCGCCCCGCATCCGCCTGGTTATCCGCGACGTCATGGTGGTCGCATCATCGTCGGCCGACGGCGCGATGGTGGCCACGCTGCGAGTGGCCGATGGCGACGTCGCGGTGCTGATCGAGGCCGAGTCAGCCGGCAGCCTGCGGCTCGTGCGACGGGCGCAATGACCGATCCGCTGCGTTGCCTGGTGGTGGGCGGAGACGCCGCGGTGGTGGCTGCGCTGGTGGCGACCCTCGATACGCCCGGGCTGCACTGCAGCGGGGCGCTCGATCCCGCCAGCGCGCTGGCCGGACCGCGGCCGGCCTGCGACGTGATCCTGATCTGCGATGGGCCTGGCCGCCCCGCCCTGTCCCTGATGGCGCCGATCCAAGCCGCCTGCCCCGGTCTCCCGATCGTGCTCGCATGCCGGACGCACGACATCGCAATGCATCGCGCCGCGCTCTCGGCAGGTGCGCGCGGACTGATCGGGTTGCTGCCTGAGGAGCGCGAGCTGGCGCTGGCGATATCGAGCGCCGCGCGAGGCAACGCCGAGCGGCCGTCGCAGGCTCCGTCTGGACGCGCGGTGGCGCTGTGCTCCGCAAAGGGTGGCTCCGGAGCCAGCACCGCCGCGCTGGAGCTGGCTCGATGCTCACGCGGGCTGCTGGTCGACATGGCGACCGGATTCGATGACGCCGCCGCGCGGCTTGGCTGCGCCGTCAGACGCACGCTTGCCGATCTCGTGCCGTTGCAGGCGGAGCTGGGCTCGGATGCCGTTCGCTCGGTGGCGTGCCAGCACCCGGACGGCATGTGGCTGATTGCTCGTCCGGCGGCCGCCGACGGGCTCGACCTGCTGCCGGCCGAGCTTGGCCCGGCGCTCGTCCGCGAGAGCCGTGCGGTGGCATCGCTCAGCCTGTTTGACCTGGGCGTCCCCCGCGGCGAGATGGCGGCCCAAGTCGCCGCGGCTGCCGATCAGGTGCTGGTGGTGACCACTCCAGACCGCCGATCGGTGTCGTGCGCGACCCTGCTGACGGCCTGGCTCGACCGTCGCGGGGTGCCCGGCGCGGCCCTCTCGCTGGTCGTCAACCGGTGGCGCCGCGGCGGCGAGCTCTCGCTGCGCGGCATCGAGCGGGCGGCCGGCCTCCCGATCGCGGCCGTGGTGCGGGATCACGCCGGCCGGATGCCGCCGCTCCAGCGCCTGGCCGAGCAGCTGGCGGCGGCGTGACCGACCGCCGTGCGCTGGTCGCCCGCTACCGCGACCGCATCCGTCAAGAGGTGCTCGAGCGCCCCGTGGGGCCGGTCGATCCCCGGACCGCGCTGGCCGCGCGGACGCGCGAGCTGCTGAGGGCGGAGTCGTTGATGATCTCGCCCGCCGAGGTCGATCGGGTGGTGGAGGCGGTGTTGGACGACGCCCTGGGAGCGGGGCCGCTGGAGCCGCTGATGCGCGACCCGGCCGTGACCGAGGTGATCGTGAACGGACCCGCCCACATCTTCAGCGAGCGGGGTGGAGTGCTACGGCGGGAGCAGCTCGCCTTCGACGACGAGGCTCACCTGCGCCACGTCATCGAGCGGATGGTGAGCGCGGTCGGGCGTCGGGTCGACGAGTCGAGCCCGATGGTCGACGCGCGCCTGCCCGACGGCAGCCGGGTCAACGCGGTGCTGCCCCCGGTTGCACTGGACGGCCCGCTGCTGACGATCCGCCGCTTCCCGCAGCACGCGCTGACGATCCCCCGGCTGGTCGCCCTGGGCTCGCTCAGCGACGCGCAGGCGGAACTGCTGGAGGCGTCCGTCTCGGGGCGCCTCAACCTGCTGGTCAGCGGTGGCACCGGAACCGGGAAGACGACGCTGCTGAACGCGCTGGCGAGCTACATCGGCCGAGACGAGCGGATCGTGACGGTCGAGGACGCCGCCGAGCTTCGGCTGCTGCAGCCGCACGTCGCCCGGCTGGAGACCAGGCCCGCCAACGTCGAGGGCCGCGGTGCGATCGAGCTGCGGGCGCTGGTACGAAACGCGCTTCGCATGCGTCCCGATCGGATCGTCGTGGGCGAGGTGCGTGGGCCGGAGGCGCTGGACATGCTGCAGGCGATGAACAGCGGACATGACGGATCGCTGACTACGGTGCATGCCAGCTCGCCCGGCGATGCGCTACGCCGGATCGAGACGATGATGCTGATGGCCGGTATCGAGCTGCCTCACGCCGCGGCTCGCGAGCAGGTCGCCGCGGCGCTTGACGTCGTCGTGCACATCGCCCGGGATGCGGATGGGCGACGCT
>JAWVEC010000030.1:0-3065 GCA_033856975.1 Gaiellales bacterium | reverse complement strand
CGCTCCCCCGGCTGGGGATTGAGCATTGCCACGGCCATCCGACAGGCGTTGCGAGGCGTGAAGAACTCGCCGCGGTCGCCGCGAAGGTTCGAGCCCACGACCTCCTCGTACGCAACCCCCTTGACGTCGACCGGCGAGCCCAACAGCGAGAAGCTCTGGAGCTGGGAAACGACATAAGCGAGCGTGTTAGCCCGCATAGGAACGGCGGGCTCAAGTGGCCCCAGTGCGGCGGTCTGAACTGGCCCCACTTGGCGTCCGATCGGTCATCGACGGTTCGGGCTCGGGAGAGCTCGATCGGGAGGTGGCGGAAGGATGGGATCCAGGATGGAGCTGTTCGAGCAGATCAGGCGGGACCGTGATCGGGAGGGCTTGTCGATCCGGGCGTTGGCGCAGCGGCATGGGGTTCATCGTCGCGCGGTGAGGGCGGCGCTTGCGTCGCCGGTGCCACCGGTGAAGCGTGTGCCGGTGGGTCGGGCGGCGCCGAAGATGGGTGCGTATCGGGAGGTTGTCGATGGGTGGCTGGATGCTGATCAGAGTGCGCCGCGGAAGCAGCGGCACACTGCGAAGCGGATTTGGGAGCGGTTGCGTGATGAGTATGCGGCGGATGTTGCTGAGCGGACGGTTCGTGAGTATGTGCTAGCCCGTCGGCGGGAGCGGGGTGAGGGTGTAGAGGCGTTTGTGCCGCAGGTTCATCATCCGGCGATGGAGGCCGAGGTTGATTGGGGTGAGGCGTTCGCCGATCTTGCGGGTGAGCGCCGGAAGCTGTTTCTGTTTTATATGCGGGCGTGTCACTCTGGGGCAGGGTTCGCGATGGCGTTCCCGCATGAGACGCAGCAGGCGTTCCTGGAAGGGCACGTCGAGGCGTTCGACTGGTTCGGCGGGGTATTCGGCCTGGTCAGGTATGACAACTTGACGTCGGCGGTCAAGCAGGTGCTGCGCGGTCGTCGCCGAGTCGAGACTGATCGGTTCATCGCGTTGCGGTCGCATTACCTTTATGACTCGCAGTTCACGATACCCGGGATCGAGGGAGCGCACGAGAAGGGCGGTGTGGAAGGCGAGGTTGGTCGGCACCGCCGCCGCCACTTGGTACCCGTCCCCGTAGTCGGGACGCTGCGGGAGCTGAACACCAGGCTGCTCGCCGGGTGTGAAAGTGACCTTCACCGCCGGATCGCTGGCCGCCAGGAGACGGTCGGGGAGAGCTTCGCCCGTGAGCGGCCGCTGCTGCGTGCGCTGCCCGCCTTGGCGGCTCAGACCACGGAAGAGCTCGCGCCGCGCGTCGACGCGAAGGCGCTGGTCACGATCAAGCAGAACCGCTACTCCGTGCCGGTCGCTCTGGCCGGGCTGAAGATCACGGCGAGCGTCGGCGCTCGGGAGATCGAGCTGCGCCACCTCGGCGACCCGGTCGCGACCCACGAGCGGCTCGCTGGGCGCTTCGGCACGAGCGCGCAGCTCGATCACTACCTCGAACTGCTCGCGCGGAAACCCGCGGCGTTGCGGGGATCCCAGGCGCTCTGGCAGGCCCGCGAGCACGGCAAGTGGCCGGGCTGCTTCGACGAGCTCTGGGCGGCGTTGAGCGTCCGCTACGGCCCGTCGGAGGCCGCGCGGCAGATGGTCGACGTGCTGCTGCTCGCCCGCGAGCACGGCCCCGCCCGCGCCGAGCTCGCGGTGCGCGGCGCGCTCGCCGCCGGCGCCCACGACGGGCGTGCCGTCGCGGTTCTCGCTCGCCGCGTCGAGCGCACCGCGGCCGCGCCGCTGAGTGACCTCCCCGAACGGCTGCGCAACCTCGGGTCACCCGCGCCGAGCCTCACCGACTATGACCAGCTGCTGACCGGGAGCGACTCGTGAGCGCCCCCGCGAAGGTCCAGGCAATGGAAGCACTGATCGAGGCGCATGCTGTCGAGCTGAAACTCCCCACCGTCCGTCGCCGCTTCCGCGCGCTCGCCGAAGAAGCAACACGCGAACAACAAACACCAACCGCATACCTCGCCGCGCTGCTGGACGCCGAAACCACCGAACGAGCCGAACGCAGGGAACGCCGCCGCCTCGTGGAAGCTCGCTTCCCCCACATCAAGCGACTGGAGGACTTCAAGTTCGCCGACAACCCCCGAATCCCACAAGCCACGATCGCCGCGCTCGCACACGGCACCTGGATCGATGACCGCGAAAGCGTCATCCTCATCGGCGAGTCCGGCACCGGCAAAACGATGCTCGCCATCGCCCTCGGCGTCTGCGCCTGCCAACAAGGCCGGCGTGTCAGGTTCACCACTCTCGCCGCGCTCGCCAACGAACTCCAAGAAGCCGACAGCCGACGCGAGCTCACGAGAGTCATCTCACGCTACGCCCGCACCGAGCTCGTTGTCCTTGACGAATTAGGGTACCTCGCGTTGCCCCCGGGCGCCGCCGAGCTAGTGTTTCAAGTCATCAGCGAACGCAACGAACGCGGGTCACTGATCGTCACGACCAACCTACCATTCAGCGAGTGGACCAAAGTGTTCCCCGACGCCAGACTCGCCAAAGCCGTCGTTGACCGCATCACCCACCGCGCGCACATCATCGAGACCGGCACCGAGTCCTGGCGATTCCGCCACGGCCTGGCCAAGAGAGGCGCCTGACCCCACCCCGAAGGACGCGCCGGCCGGCATCGCCGCTCCACCTCGCCCTACGGGCTCGCCTCCACGACGACACCGGCCGCACCACTACGGCAAGATCCAGCTCCTACCAACAACCGACGCCGGTGGAGCCACTTCAAGCCGCCGCGCCGGGGCCACTGCAACCCGCCGCTCCGAACATGGCCGCCTCCTACGCGGCGGCCCCGAGCGGCGCGGTCGGCGTCCTCCTGGGCGGCGCGCCCGAGGCCGTGCCCGAGCGCTACGACCGGGGCGACCCGATCCGTCAGGCGCCGCTCGCGGTGCCCGTGCTGCTCGTCCACGGGACCGATGACGCCACGGTGTCGGTACGTCGCAGCCGTCACTACGCCCAGGCCGCAAGGGCGCAGGGCGCGGATGTCGATCTGGTCGAGATCGCGGGCGCGGCGGGCCGCCACCGCAGCCACGTCAACCCCGACG
>JAWVEC010000029.1:0-9698 GCA_033856975.1 Gaiellales bacterium | reverse complement strand
GCAGATTCCGGACGGCGTAGGTCATCTGGGCGAGACGCGGCATCGTCATCCTGCGCCAGCGCAGTTGCAAGCCTTGGCTTGCAACGGTCGGGAGGAATCTGCGATCACGCAGATTCCGGACGCGTCACACGCCGCGAGGCATCCTGAAACCAGCTCTAGGGCAGCTCGGCGGTGACCAGCCTGCGCGTGGCCGCCCACAACGCGACGGCGACCACCACCGCCAGCACGATCGCCGAGGGAATGATGCCGGCCACCGGCTTTGCCGCCTGGGGCAGCGCGTGGGCGACGAACGCCCGGCCGTAGGCCGAGATCGAGAGCTTCGCCGCGGTCACCGCGAAGGTCGCGATCGAGCCCTCCCACAGCAGGATGTAGAGCACCCCGATCACGATCGGCCGCCGCGTCTGGAGCGAGAGCCACGAGGCGGCGGCGCAGTAGGCGAGGCTGGCCAGCAGCACGCCCAAGAGCGGCCAGCCGATCAGGCTCAGCGATGCCCGCCCGCCCAGTGCGAGCAGGCCGGTCAGCACCAGGCTGGGCACGAGCAAGAGCAGCGTCGCCACCCAGGCGGCCAGCACCTTCGCGATCACCAGCTGGAAGCGCGACTGCGGCGTCGCGACCAGGTACAGGATCGTGCCGTCCTCCCGCTCGTCGCCAAAGGCGCTGACGCCGAACACCAGAGCGATCAACGCGGCAACCGTGGGCACGAACAGCTGCTGGACGATGCCGGAGTAGAAATCCAGCACGTTGCCGGGTTCGTTGTTGGCCAGGGCGAATATGAGCGCGGCCAGCACCGGAGAGCCGGCCACCAGCGCGAGCATCATGGTGCGCCGCTGAAGCAGCAGCGCCCGCAGCGTGAGCCGGAAGATCGGGCCGATCACCGGGCCTGCCCCCTGGCTCGGGCGTGCAGGTAGGTGTAGACGCTCTCGAGGTCATCGCCGACCGGTTGGATGCGATGAAGCAGCGCCCCCGCACGCACCGCCGCCCCGGGAAGCTCCATGCCGAGCACGGTCGGATCGCTGGTCTCGACCTCGATCGTGCCGTCGTTCAGCCGCACGGCATCAACCGCGGGCGTGTTCAGCAGCTCCCGTGCCAGCGCGCGGCTGTCGCCGTCGGCCGTCACCAGCACCCGGCGCGGCCGCTCGCTGATCAGCCGGCGGATGCCGGCGGTCGATCCCTCGGCCACCAGGTGGCCGTTCACCAGCACCAGTACGCGCGGCGCCATCCGCTCGACCTCGTGCAGCACGTGCGACGAGACGACCACCGTCCGCCCCTCGGCGCCGAGCCGGATCAAGAGCTCGATCACGTGCAGGCGCTGGGTCGGATCGAGGCCGTTCAGCGGCTCGTCCAGCAGCAGCAGCTCCGGCTCGTGCGCGATCGCCTGAGCGATCTTGACGCGCTGCCGCATGCCGTGTGAGAAGCCGCCCACCGACCGGTCGGCGGCCGCCTCCAGCCCGACCGTCTCGAGCGCCCCCGCTGCAGCCTCCCGGTAGTTGGCCACGCGGTGCAGCCGCGCCGACAGCTCCACGACCGCTCGCGCGGTGAGAAACGGCCACGGCGGGCTGTGGTCGGGCACCATGCCGAGCCGCCGGTAGACGTCGGGCGTGCGGCGCGGATTGACGCCGAAGATCTCGACAGTGCCGGTGCTGGGCGTCGAGAACCCGGCGCACAGCTTGAGCGTGGTCGACTTGCCGGCGCCGTTGTGGCCGAGCAGCCCCACCACCCCGCCGTCGATCGTGAACGAGACGTCCGCCAGCGAGACGGTGTCGCCGTACCACCGCGACACGCCCGAGAAGGCGATCGCCGGCGCGCTCATCCCTGCTCACCGTTGTAGCGGTACGCCAGCACCGCGACGGCCACGACGGCCACCTCGACAGCGGTCGAACCCCACACCCAGGCGGTGATGTTGCCGCGGTCCTCGTATCCGGGGAAGAGGCCCTGCCCGGCCCGGATCGGTGATGCGGCAAACGCGATCAGTCGCAGGTAACGCTCGTTGAGCGCGTCGCCCAGCACGCCCCCGATGATGGTGGGGATGGCCAGGAACGCGAGGTATCCGCCCACCGCGAACGCGCGCCGGCCGCTGAACGACGAGATGGCAAGCCCGACCAGGGCGTAGAAGATGGCCACGATCAGGCCCGAGCCGATGATCCGCGGCACGTCGAGCCAGTGGTGCTGGACGTAGCCCAGCGGGTGCAGTGCGAACAGCACGTTGCCGACGTACAGGAGCAGCACCGGCGCCAGCGTCACCAGCAGCAGCGGAAGCAGCGCCGCCAGGATCTTGCCCAGCACGTAGTCGAGCCGCCCGATCGCGGTCGAGAAGTACAGCGAGAGGGTGCGATCGCGGCGGTCAGGACAGACCAGCTCCGGCGTGATCACGACGCTGAACACCAGCACCACGATCGAGACGGTGCTGACGTAGTTTGAGTAGGGCAGCGCGTCGACGATGTCCTTGGTCAGGCTGGAGGTGCCGAACAGGGCGCGCAGGCCGAGGATCACGAGCGCCGGGGCAAAGGCCAGCAGCGTCAGCGTGATCGGGATCACCTTCACCTTCCAGCCGCGGCGAGCGCCCAGCGCGCGCAGCGCGCTCCAGCGGGCGAGCGACCAGATCGCCGCCAGCCGGCCGGAGCGGGGGCCGTCGTAGCGGCTGAACGAGGTGTCGATCAGGCGTGCCTCGCTGCTCACCCGATCGCCCCGATCAACGACTCTTCCAGCGTGGGCCCGGCCGCGCGCAGCTCGCGCAGGCCGACGCCGGCCGAGCAGGCGGCGTCCCGGATGCCGCGAAGCACCTGCTCAGCGCCCGGCCCCTGCACCAGCAGCCACTCACCGGACGGCTGTACCGAGAGGCCCAGCCGGCTCGCCGCCTCCACGAACGCCGCGGCGTCGCCCAGCAGCTGCACCTGCACGTCGCCCCGCTCGGCGGTGTCTGACTCGGCCAGCCGTCTGGTCGCAACCACCCGGCCCTCGCGCAGAACGATCACCGAGTCGCAGGTGCGCACCACGTCCTCGAGCAGGTGCGACGACATGATCACCGCGATCCCGAGGTCGCTCGACAGCCGCCGTACCAGCGTCAGCATCTCCTCCCGGCCGGCCGGGTCGAGGCCGTTGGTGGGCTCGTCCAGGATCACCAGGCTGGGTGAGTGGACGATCGCCTGGGCGAGGTTGGTGCGCTGCTTCATGCCGACCGAGAACGTCCGGATCAGCCGCGAGCGCTCCTCCTCCAGGCCGACCTGGAACAGCACCTCGGACGCGCGCAGGATCGCGACTCGCCGGGGCAGGCCGCGCAGCTCTCCCATGTGCACGACCAGGTCGCGCGCCGTCATGCCCATCGGTAGCGAGCTGTGCTCCGGCATGTAGCCCAGCCGGCGGCGGATCTCCCACGACCGCTCGAGCCCCATCCCCATCACCTGGACGCTGCCCTCGTCGGGGCGGATCAGCCCCAGCATGGTTCGCATCAACGTCGACTTGCCGGCGCCGTTTGCGCCCAGCAGACCGACCGCGCGCTCGCTGACGCTGGCCGAGACGCCGTCCAGCGCCACCACCGATCCGTAGCGCTTGACGACGCCGTCTATCTCGACCAGAGGACTCTCGGCCTCCCGGCCGTCGGTCATGCTCGGCGTCTGCCGGGGTGTGTCACCGCAGCGACGCCGCCGCGCTGAGGATGGTGGCGGCGGGCTGCGAGCCGAGCACGGTGAACCTGACGCCGCCGCGCGTGAAGGTGACGACCGTGCCCAGCGTCGTCTCGAGCTCGCTGCCCTTGGTGCCGTTCACCGACACCTTGGTGGGCAGCGATGGCACCTGGCCGGCGCCGGCGCCGCCGGCCTTCCGCTCGATCACGACGATCGAGCCCAGCCCGTGTCCGTAGACGATGAGCACGCCGGCATCCTTGTTCGACTTCACCAGTTGGCGTGTCATGCCGGCCAGCTTGGCGGGGGCGGCCAGCGGGAAGCCGACGTGGCGAGCCGCCGCCAGGCCGTTCGCCGCCTTCGCCTGCTTGGCGGCGGAGTGGATCTTCGACCGCGAGGGCAGGTGCAGCCGCGTGGTGTGCGTGCCGTGCGGCAGCGACACGGTCAGATCGCGCAGCGGCAGGGGGCCGTAGCTTATGTGCTTGACGCTCAGCTCCAACGCCGGGGTGGTGGATCCGCGGGCATACAGGGCGACGTGAAGCGGCGTTCCGTGGGCGGCATCCCAGGCCACCTCCAGCGGCCCGAACAGGCCGGAGTCGTGGCGGGCGCTGATCTTCACCGTGTAGGCCGGCCGGCCCGCGATGTTGCCCGGGGAGGCGCCTGAGACGGCCGCCTGGGGGCTGATCTGGGCCAGCATGCGGGTGATGTCAGACAGGGACGGCGTGCGCTTCGGCGACTTCGCGTCAGCAGCGTGGCGTGCCGACCTGACCGGCAGCACGTAGCCGGTGTGATGCTTGGCGTCGTAGAGCGTGACGGTGCTGCCGTCATACGAAAGCTGTGCCGTGCCGAGCTGGGAGTGGACCTCGACCCGAACGCGGCCTTGGCCGGCCCAGACGGTGCCGGTCGCGCCCGCCAGCGGGCTGGAGGAGAGGAATGACGAGCTGCCCGGGATCAGGTGCTGCGAGACTGTGAACTGCGCCGTGACACCGGAGACTGGGGGTGCGGTGAGGGCGTCGTGCAGGGCGACCGCGAGCGACCGCTTGGGCGGCGTATTTCCGTTGCCGCGCGCGAGAGCGAACGCTGTCACTGTCAGCGCCGCCAGCATGACGACACCGAGTCCCACCCATCCAACGATCCGTGCCGACATTCGCTTGCCCATCAGACGACCTCCAAAGACGCGTCCGCGCAGCTTAGTGGCCGATCGTGAGCGTTCTCTGAGGATTCTCGCTGGCTGCGGCTCGATCGTGCCAGGCACCGGCCTTTCGGCCGTTGCCAGGCACGGTAGGTGACCTTGGTGCCTGGCAACGCGGAACGCGGTGCCTGGCACCATCGAGCCGCGACGTGGGGTCGCTTCACTCGTTCTTGGACTGCAACCGGATCCGGAGGCGATCGAGCCGCCGCTCGGTGGCGCCCAGTGCGGCCGGGAGCAGTGCCTCGGCGCGTGGCCGCGGCAGCTCGGACGGGCGCTTCGCCGACACCCGCAGCCGCGTCCACTCGCCGGCCACCCGTCCCACCGTGCGGGTCGCCGAGCGACGTTTGGGATCGAGCATCCAGACCGCCGAGGCCAGCGCCGTCTGGCGGCCGATCCGGCTGCGTCCGCCGGGGATGCGTGCCAGCAGCAGCTCGGCGGCAAGCAGCTGCACCACCTCGCTCTGGGCGACCTGCGACAGGCCGTCCAGCGCCATCCGAAGCTGCCGCGTCGAGTGGCGGCGCTGGGCCATGCGGGCCGCGTCCAACTCGTCGATGCCGTCGACGTACTCGCCGGTGCCGCGCGACTCGCCGGCAGTGGTGATCATGCCGCGCCAGTTCCCGCCGCTGGTCTCGAATAGCTCCAGCTCGAGATCACGGGCCGTGAACCAGCCGTGGATTGCCGCCAGCTCCTGTGCAGGGTCGACCCAGCTCATTCGGCGAACGATAGGCGAACGACGGCCGGCGGTATAGTCGCAGCCAGTTACCGAGCGATGAGAGGGGAATCGGAGCCGATGATCGAGCAGACGACAGAGACCGAGGCCACGCTCACGCTGGTACGGCGTTTCGTCGAGTCGGTGGGCCGCCACGACCTGGACGCGATCATGGCCGACATGACCGACGACGTCGTCTACGAGAACCTTGGGCAGGACGTTGACGCCGGGCGTCACGAGGGCCAGACGGCGGTGCGCGCGGCGTTCGCAGCCGTGTTCGCGGCCTATCCAGACTGCCACTCCGAGACGGACGACCTGTTCGCGGGCGGAGACCGGTGCGCGTACTGCTGGACGATGCGCTGGAGCGAGGACGACGGGACGGAGGGTGCCTCGCGCGGCGTCGACATCTTCACCGTGCGCGGCGACAAGGTCGCCCACAAGACGACGTACGAGTAGCCGAGTGCGAGATGAGGCCCGCCGGCGGGCGAGAAGAACGCGCCTGGCGGGCGTGGGCGTGATCGTCCTGCTGGCCGCGATCGGCGTGACCGCCGGGTACCTGGCGGCGCAGGGCTCGAGCGACGCGACGTCGACCGCGACGACCCCGCCCTCAGCGCCGTCGTCGACGGTCCCCGCCATGTCGCGGCCCGCAACAACCACCACCCCGAGCACTCAGGGCAGCTCGAGCACCACGGCAGAGCCCGCGCCGACGAGGCCCGCCGTCGTGCCGCAGATGATCAGCCTCTCGCCGCGACGACTGGCGGAGACCGCCGCCTATGCGAAGCGGCACTACGCCGTCGCCAGCTATCGCCTGCATCCGCGGCTGATCGTGCTGCACTTCACCGCATCCGGCGCGGGCACCGAGCCGGGCGTGCACAGCCTGTTTGACTCCGACACGCCGAACGGCGGCGAGCTGCCCGGCGTCTGCGCGCACTTCGTGGTCGATCAGGACGGAACCATCTACCAGCAGGCCCCGCTGGACGTCATCTGCCGAAACGCGATCGGCGTCAACGACCACGCCCTCGGCATCGAGATGGTGCAGTCGACGGGACCGTCGGCGCACTGGGCCGACCAGCAGATCCTGCACCGGCACGCCCAGATCCACGCCGTGCTGGCGCTGGTGCGCTGGCTGAGATGGCGCTTTCACATCCCCCTGACCGACGTGATCGGCCACTCGATGGCCAACGACTCGCCGTTCTTCCACGACCTCGAGGGCTGGCGCAACGATCACACCGACTGGCAGGTCGAGGACGTGCGGCAGCTGCGAGCGATGCTCTGATCCGTGCGAAACTGGCGCGATGGACGATTTCACGCAGCGGCTGCACGCCGTCGCGCGGGAGCACGTCGGTGACACGGGTGTACCGGGGCTCGTCGCCCTGGTCGCCCGAGGCGACGAGGTGCACGTGGCGGCGCTCGGCCACCTTGCCGTGGGCGGACGGCCCGTGGCTCGTGACTCGCTGTTTCGGATCGCTTCCACCACCAAGCCGATCACCGCGGCCGCCACGCTGGCCCTGATCGAAGAGGGGCTGCTGGGCCTCGACGAGCCGGTCGACCGGCTGCTGCCTGAGCTGGCCGACCGTCAGGTGCTGCGCCGGATGGACGGGCCGCTCGACGAGACCGTCCCGGCCGCTCGCGCGATCACGACCCGCGACCTGCTGACGTTCACGTTCGGCTTCGGCGTGGTGATGGAGATGTTCACCTCGCCCGCGCCGTGGCCGGTGGTGACCGCCGCCAAGGCGCTGCGGCTCTCGACCATCGGCCCGCCCGACCCCGCCGAGCAGCCCCGCCCGGACACCTGGATCGCGAACCTCGGCACGCTCCCGTTGCTGGCGCAGCCCGGAGAACGCTGGCTCTACAACACCAGCGCCTCGGTGCTGGGAGTGCTGCTCGAGCGTGCCGCCGGAGAGCCGTTCGGGGAGGTGCTCCGCACGCGCCTCTTCGAGCCGCTCAGCATGAACGACACGGCCTTCTGGACGGCGCACACCGACCGCCTTGCGACCGCATACCGCTCGAGCCCGGACGGACTGGTGGCGTGGGACGAGCCGGATGGCATGTGGAGCCGGCAGCGGGCGTTCGACGACGGCGGAGCGGGCCTCGTCTCGACGGTCGACGACCTGCTCGCGTTCGCGCGGATGCTGCTCGCGCACGGCCGTCCCGTACTCTCCGCCGAGCACGCGCTGGCGATGACGACCGACCAGCTGACCCAGGCCCAGAAGGACGCGGGCGGACTTGGGCCGGACTTCTTCGCCGGCCGCTCGTGGGGCTTCGGGCAGGCGGTGGCCGACAGCGGCGCCTACGGATGGGACGGCGGCTTCGGCTCATCCTGGCTGGTCGACCCGAGCCACGACCTGACGATGATCGTCCTCACCCAGCGCATGTGGGAGTCACCGCAGCCGCCGCAGGTACATCGCGACATCCAGGCGGCGGCGTACGCGGCGTTCGCCTGATGGGCCTGCACATCGTCACCGGGGCGTTCTCCTACACCGGCCGCTACATCGCCGAGCGGCTGCTGGCCGACGGCGAGCGCGTGCGTACGCTCAGCCGGCGGCGGGCGCCTGCCCACCACCCGCTGGCCGGGCGGGTGGACGTCGCCCCGCTGCGGCTTGACGACCACGACCTGCTGGTGGACAGCCTGCGGGGAGCATCGACGCTCTTCAACACCTACTGGATCCGCTTTCGGCGCGGTGACGCCACGTTCGAGCAGGCGATCGAGAACTCCGACCGGCTGTTTCGGGCGGCGGTCGCCGCGGGCGTAGAGCGGATCGTCCATATCTCGGTCTCCAACCCGAGCGACGATTCGCCGTACGCGTACTTCCGCGGCAAGGCGGCGGTCGAGCGGCGGCTGCGGGCGCTCGACGTCTCGTCGGCGGTGATCCGCCCCACGCTCGTGTTCGGCGGCCGGGAGGAGATCCTGATCAACAACATGAGCTGGTGCCTGCGGCACCTGCCGCTGTACCTGATCCCGGGTGATGGTTGCTACCGGGTGCAGCCCGTCTCGGTACGTGACGTGGCGGAGCTTGCGGTGGCCGCCGGGCGGTCGCGGGAGACGACCACCATCGATGCCGCCGGCCCGGACGTCCTCAGCTACCGGGAGCTGCTCGAGCTGCTGCGGCGCGAGATCGGCGGCGTCGCCCGCCTGGTCGAGGTGCCTGCCGCAATCGTGCCGCCGCTCAGCCGCGTGGCCGGGCTGCCGCTGCGCGACACGCTGGTGACGGCCGAGGAGCTGGGCGCGTTGATGGATGAGCTGCTCGTCTCACGCGAGCCCCCGACGGCGGCCACGCGCTTTGAGTCCTGGCTGCCACGACAGGGGGCGTGGCTCGGCCGCCGCTACGCGAACGAGCTGGCGCGGAACTGGCGGTAGACGAGCTAAAAACTGGCGGCACGCGCAAAGTCGTGCAGGAGGTGACGGCGACCTGCGCGAACTGCACTGCGTGCATCGATTCGATCAGTGGAATGTGCTCGTCACGGGCGGTTCGAGCGGCATCGGCCGTGCCACCGTGCTCCGCTTCGCCGCCGAGGGCGCCACGGTGGTCGCGTGCGGCCGTGACTCGGGGCGGCTGGACGAGGTGGCCGCCGCCGGGCCGGCCGGGCAGATCACACCCGAGCTGCTGGACGTTCGCGATACCGGCGCGGTGCGAGCCCTCATCCGCCGCCTGGTCGAGCAGACAGGGCGGCTGCACGTGCTGGTGAACTGCGCCGGCGTCTCGCGGATGGACCCGGTCTTGGAGCTGGACGAGGCGGATTGGCACGACACGCTCCAGACCAATCTCACCGGCGCCTTCGTCGCATCGCAGGAGGCCGCCCGCCACATGGCCGCGGCCGGCGGCGGCGCGATCATCAACGTCGCCTCGATCGACGCCTTCGCCGCCGACTCGCCGGCCACGCACTACTGCGTCTCCAAGGCCGGCATGGTCGCGATGACGCGCAGCTTCGCCCACGAACTCGGTCACGTGGGCGTGCGCACCAACGCCGTCGCGCCCGGCCTCACCGCCACGCCGATGACGATGGACGAGAGCTTCGACCGCCTGCTCCCCGTCTACGCCCAGCGCATCCCGATGCGCGACCCATCGACTCCCGAGCAGCAGGCGGCCGTGATCTGCGTCCTCGCCTCCGACGACGCCAGCGACATCAACGGCGAGACCGTGCTCGTCGACGGCGGCCTGCTGACCGGCATGTGGTACGA
>JAWVEC010000028.1:0-2576 GCA_033856975.1 Gaiellales bacterium | reverse complement strand
CACAAGCTGGGCGAGTTCGCGCCCACCCGCACCTACCGTGGTCACGGCAACGACCGCACGAGCAAGCTGAAGGGCCGATAGCGTGCCGCAGGCGACCGAAGAGCGAGAGCTGATCCGCGCCCAGGCGCGATACGTGCACTCATCCGCTCGCAAGGCGCGGCTGGTGCTCGAGCACATCCGCGGCAAGTCTGCTGTGGAGGCGCAGTCGATCCTGGCTTTCCAGACGCGCGCGGTCGCCCGCGACGCCGGCAAGGTGCTGCGCTCGGCGATCGCGAATGCAGAGAACAACAACGGGCATGACGCCGAGGATCTGGTCGTGGTGACGGCATGGGCCGACGAGGGTCCGACGCTGAAGCGGTGGCGCGCCCGCGCCCGTGGCCGCGTCAACCGCATCCGCAAGCGCACCTGCCACATCACGATCACGGTCAGCCCGGCGATGCCGGGCGAGATCAAGCCGCGCCCCGTGCGCCGCGCGCGCCCCGAGGTCGAGACGGCGCCTGCCGTTGCCGAGCCGGCCAAGCCCAAGCGCAGCCGCAAGAAGGCTGCTCCCGATGCGGCGGCCGCCGCAGAGCCGGAGAGCGCCGTCGTCGAGCCCGAGCCCGAGCCCGCCGTCGAGCCGGAGGCAGCCGCGGAGTCAGAGTCCGAGCCCGAGACTGCCGTCGAGGCCGAGGCCGCTGTCGAGCCGGAGGCAGTAGCGGAGCCAGAGTCCGAGCCCGAGACCGCCGTCGAGGCCGAGGCCGCTGTCGAGCCGGAGGCAGCCGCCGAGCCCGAGCCCGAGCCGGAAGAGGATAAGGAACCCGCTGCGGATGAGACATCCCCAGACAGCGTCGAGAACGAGAAGGAGGCCGATTCGTAATGGGCCATAAAGTCCATCCCGGCGGCCTTCGCGTCGGCATCATCCATACCTGGAAGTCCAACTGGTTCACGACCAACAAGGATTTCGCCGGCTACCTGTCGGAGGACTTCAAGATCCGTGACCACATCTACGGCAAGCTGTCGCATGCCGGCCTGTCCGACATCCACATCCGCAAGGACAAGCAGAAGGTGACGGTCGACATCTACACCGCGCGGCCCGGCATCGTGATCGGCAAGTCGGGCACCGAGGTCGACGCGCTTCGCAAGGAGCTGCACGACATGACCGGCAAGGCCGTGCAGGTCAACATCACCGAGATCAAGCGGCCCGAGCTGGATGCCAAGCTCGTGGCGCAGTCGATCGCGGAGCAGCTCCAAAACCGCGTCTCGTTCCGGCGCGCGATGAAGCGCTCGCTCAGCTCGTCGATGCGGTCGGGCGCCCAGGGCGTCAAGATCCGCTGCGGCGGCCGGCTGGGCGGCGCCGAGATGTCCCGCTCGGAGCAGTACAGCGAGGGCCGCGTGCCCCTGCACACGCTCCGGGCCGACATCGACTACGGCTTTGCCGAGGCCAAGACGACGTTCGGCCGGATCGGCGTCAAGGTCTGGATCAACAAGGGCGAGATCATGCCCGAGGGATTCGAGCGTGACACCGCCGGCACCCGCTTGGGCGAGGTCGACACGCGCCGCAGGCGCGGCGGACGCCCCGGTGACGCCGAGCAGCTCGGCCCGGCCCGCCCGCAGCGGCGCGGCGGCGGCGGCCCCGGCGGCGGCGCTGGCGGAAGCGGTGGCCCCGGCGGTGGACGTGGACGCAGGCCGCGCAGCGGACAGGGTGGGCCCGGCGGTCAGGGCACCCCGGCGCAGACCGGTGGCGGCGTCGATGGCGGCGCTCCGGGCGCCGGTGGACGGCGGGCGCGACCGCGGCCGCAGAGCGACGCACCCAAGAAGACCGACGCACCGACGCCAGAGTCGGCTGCTCCCGAGACGGCTGCCCCTGAGGCCGCTGCTCCCGAGACGGCTGCTCCGGAGACGGCTGCTCCCGAGACGGCTGCCCCTGAGGCTGCTGCTCCTGAGGCCGAAGCCCCCGAGACGGCTGCCCCCGAGGCCGCTGCTCCCGAGGCCGCTGCTCCCGAGGCCGAGCCCACGCCCGAAGGAGGCGAGGCGTAGTGCTGCTCCCCAAGCGAACCAAGTTCCGCAAGCCTCACCGGGGGCGCCGCCGCGGCATGGCCAAGGGCGGCACCCGCGTGCAGTTCGGCGAGTACGGCCTGAAGGCGCTGGAGCAGGGCTGGGTCACCAACCGCCAGATCGAGGCCGCCCGTATCGCGATGACGCGCAAGATCAAGCGCGGCGGCAAGGTCTGGATCAACATCTTCCCCGACAAGGCCGTCACCGCCAAGCCGGCCGAGACGAGGATGGGCTCGGGCAAGGGCTCGCCCGAGCACTGGGTGGCCGTCGTCAAGCCCGGCCGCGTGATGTTCGAGCTGGCCGGCGTACCCGAGCCGCTCGCCCGCGAGGCGATCAGGCTGGCGGCGATGAAGCTCCCCGTCAAGGCCAAGTTCGTGACCCGGGAAGGTGATCTCTTTGAGGGCCAGTGAAGTCAGAGAGCTGACCGACGACGAGCTCGAGCGCCGGCTTGATGAGTCGCGCCAGGAGCTGTTCAACCTCCGCTTCCAGCACGCCACCGGCGCGCTGGAGAACCCGGCCGCGCTGTCGCGCGTCAAGCGTGA
>JAWVEC010000027.1:0-4107 GCA_033856975.1 Gaiellales bacterium | reverse complement strand
CGGCGATCGACAGTTCCATCGTCACCCGCGCTCCCTTGGTCTTCATGGGGTTCTTCTCGATCTGCACCAGGATGTCCTGGCCGTTTTGCAGCAGATCGGTGATCTTCTTGCGGCGGCGGGTGGTGGTGCTCATGCCCGGCACGACCACGTCCTTGATCTGGAGGAAGCCGTTCTTGGGCTCGCCGAAGTCGACGAAGGCCGCGTCGTGCGAGGCCAGCACGTTGTCGATTCGCGCCTTGTAGATGTTTCCGGCGATCGATCCGGCGCCCCGGCGCTCGATGTAGGTCTCGACCGTGCGCCCCTCCTCCAGCACTGCGACTCGCAGCTCGGAGAGGTCGGTCGAGATCAGGATCGTCTTGGTCGTGTTTGCTGTGACTGTCACGTCGTTACTCCTACCGGTTGCTCGCGCAGCACGATCTGCGTGCGCACGATCCGGGTGATTGTTGGGGTCGCGCCGATGGTGGCGGCGACCGCGGTTGCGACTTCTTCGGGGCGGGCGGTTCCCGCCTCCGTCAGCTCGATGCAAGCGGCCAGCCCGGAGGGCAGGCGCTCGACCTGCGAGCAGAACGATCGAACGTCGATCCGCTTTGCGGCCTTGTTGGGCGCGCTGCGGACGACGACCGCCTCGTCGGCGGCCTGGTAGCGGTTGATGGCGGCGTCCCAGTCCAGATCCCCGGCCGCATCGACCAGGTAGTGGACGGCACGCACACGGGAAGCGGCCGGCTTGCCATGCGCCGGCTCGATGGAGACCAGGGAGAGACCCTGGGGCAGCTGGTCGGCCAGCCGGGCGGCGATCTGATCGCACTCGGCGTCGGCCGTCAGCTCGACGTCGGCCAGCTCGGCCTCGCTCTCGACTCCGACCGCGCGCGGCAACGCCAGCGCGATCACCGGCCGCGGCTTCATGCCCCGGGACAGGGCGATGCCATACCCGGCACGGCGGAACGATGAGAGCAGTGTGTCAACGGTTTCGAGGTGCGACAGAAAACGCGCTCTGCCGTGCACCGCGAAGGTGATGCGATATGTCAAAGGGGGTGCTCAGTTCGGAAATCTTTCGGGGAGAATCCGCGCCTGGGCGCCTCGGCGGCCACTGGCAGCGTGGACTCTCTTTACACAGGGAGTGTAGCGCGAGTCGCCGATCTGCCAACTTTCGGCCCGGTCTGACCCGTCGCCGCGGGTATCGGCAGAACCCGGCCGGCCCTGGACCCAGGCGGGTAGTGATGGCTAGCCAGGCTCTCAGTTGACCAGCAGGTTTCGCACCTCGCCGAAGCAGGCGCCGCAGTCTGCGCAGCCGTCCCAGCGACAGTCGCCGGTGGCGATGTCGGCCTGGCTCTGCCACCACTCGTCCAGCAGGTACTCCTTCGAGATGCCGCTCTTGACGTGGTCCCAGGGCAGCTCGTCCCACTCGCCGAACTCGTGATTGGCCTGCTCGTCCATGCTCGTGCCGCAGGCCGCGAAGGCGTCGTGCCAGGCCTGCTCCTGGAACATCTCAGTCCAGGCATCGAACCGCGCTCCCGCCCGCCACGCCCGTTCGATCACATCGGCCGTCAGCTCGCCGCCGCGAGACAGCGCGCCCTCCAGCATCGACGTTCTCAGATCATGCAACGAGAGCCGGATCTGGCGTGTCGGCGTCGCCCGGCGCATGTAGCCCTGCTTGGCAGCCAGCTGGTCGCGGGCCGCCATCCCCTCCCACTGGAACGGCGTGTGCGGCTTGGGCACGAAGTTCGAGACGCTGACGTGGACCGTGAACCGCCCGCCCACGCGGCGGCCGATCTCGCGGGCGCGCACGCCCAGATCGACGATCCCCTGCACCTCCGCGTGCGTCTCTCGCGGTAGGCCGATCATGAAGTACAGCTTCAGGCTCGAGTAGCCGGCCGTGAACGCCGCCTCGATCGCGCTCTCGATCATCTCGTCGGTGATCGTCTTGCAGATGATGTCTCGCATCCGCTGCGTGGCCGCCTCCGGGGCGAGCGTGATCGACGACTGGCGGGCGTTGGCGGCCGCTGTCAGCGCCACCGGCCCCGTGTCGACCCGGTTCGAGGGCAGCGAGAGGTGCAGCCCCGGCGCTCGCTGCTTGATGCCCTCGATCGCCGCCACCACGTCGGTGTAGTCGCTGGTGGCGAGGCTGGTCAGAGACAGCTCGTCGTAGCCCGTACAGCCGAGCTGGGCGAGGCCGGCCTCGATCACCTCGTCGGCCGGACGCTCGCGTACCGGGCGATACCAGGTGCCGGCGTGGCAGAACCGGCAGCCACGCGTGCAGCCGCGCATCACCTCCACCGACGCCCGCGAGAAGATCGCCGACGAGTATGGCACCACGGGGGCGGTGGGATGCGTCTCGATGCCGAAGTCGGCATAGATCGCGCGCTCGACGGCATGCCGGGGCCGGGCCGGCATGTAGACGGAGCCGATCTCGGCCAGCGCTGCCAGCCGCCCGGCGCGCCCCGGGTGAGTGTCGATCGCATCCAGCACCGCCTCGAATGCCTGCTCCGACTCGCCCATGAAGAAGGCGTCGAAGAACGGCGCCAGCGGCGCCGGGTTGGAGGCGCTGGGGCCGCCCGCCATCACGATCGGATCGCCCTCGCCGCGCTGCTCCGCATGCAACGGGATGCCCGCCAGGTCGAGCACCTCGAGCACGTTTGAGTAGGTCAGCTCGGCCTGCAGCGTGATGCCGAGCAGGTCGGCCTCGCGCACCGGTCGCCACGACTCGAGCGTGAACAGCGGGATTCCGTCCGCCCGCATGGTGTCGGCCATGTCGGGCCAGGGGCAGTAGGCGCGCTCGGCGGCGAACGTCTCACGACGGTTGACCTGGGCGTACAGGATCTGCAGCGCCTGGTTGGAGATGCCGATCTCGTACGCGTCGGGGTAGCAGAGCGCCACCAGCCGGGTGGCCGCCGGCTTCGTCACCTGGTTGGCCTCGCCGCCGATGTAGCGAGACGGCTTCTGCACGCGCTCCAGAGCGGCCTCGATCTTCTGCTCGAGCAACGGCGCCATCCGCAGATGCTACCGCCATCCCCCGCGGTGCGTCAGCCGCGCAGCTTGGACAGGCGCTCCTGCAGCTCGACCTTGACGCCCTCCGCCAGCGCCCGCAGCCGCGAGGCGTCGGCCACCGCACCGTGCTCGAAATACTCGTCGGCCGCCTTGCCGAGCGCCTTGGTACCCGAGTAGGCGATGCCGCTCTGCACCGCCCAGCCGGCGACCGGAACGATGTCCAGCAGCTCGCGGGCGATCATCCTGAAGCCGAAGCCCGCTCCCAGCACCGAGAGCAGCTCGAGCGCGCGATCTGGCGAGACCTTCTGACCGTGGCAGGCCGCGATCTTCAACACCATCCGCATCTGCATCGTGGTCAGGATCGGGAGGTCGGCGCCGGGTATGAAGATCATCAGGCTGGTGCGGGCGTTTCGGCGCGCGGCCGACTCGATCACCTGCTCGATCACGTACGGCCGGAGGGCGGGCAGCAGCGACGCCAGCCACGGCCCGCTCGGCCCGGCTCGGTCGGCCAGCTCACGCAGCGCCTCCGAGGCGGGGAAGTGTCCCCGCCGGTAGGGCAGCAGGTCGGCAGGCGCGATGCCGCGGACGCGCCCCGCCGCGGTCACCGCCGGGCTGGGCAGGTCGAGCGCCTCGAGCAGCGCCAGCTTGCGGGTCGAGGTGCGGCCGATCACCTGCAGATCGCTGCGGGTGGCATCGTCCAGCCCGCCCACCAGCTCGCCGCCGTAGACCACCACCGAGCCGCGCGACAGCCGGGCCGCGTCGTCGCGGGACAGGGCGCGCACGGCGAACAGCTGCGCCGCCCGGCTGCCGTTTGCCCCCTCGGCGCCGAGCGCCCGGAGCAGCTCGTCCAGCGGCCCCTTGCGCCCGCACAGGAGCAGCGGATGCTCCTCCACGTCGGTGCTGCCGCGGACGTCCCTGACGGCGCCGTACATCAGCTTGGCGCCGCTGAAGACGCCTCCCAGCTTAGGCATACGCGGGGTCGTCGTTCTGGTAGGCGTGCAGGTGGATCGCCTGCAGCACGCCGATCGCGAACAGGTTGGTGATGGTGTGCGTGCCGCCGAAGCTCATGAACGGAAGCGGGATGCCGGTGATGGGTGCGATGCCGATCGTCATGCCGATGTT
>JAWVEC010000026.1:0-14589 GCA_033856975.1 Gaiellales bacterium | reverse complement strand
GGTCGATCCCTCGCGCGACCCAGCTGAGAGTCTGGGCGCAGATCTGGTTCACCACCCACTCCGTGATCGGCTTGATCAGCCCGGTGCGTTCGGCGAGCGGAATGAAGCGGGCGGGCGGCACCATCTGGCCGCCCGGAGGCATCCACCGGATCAGTGCCTCGACGCCGATCGGCTCGCCGCTGCTCAGCCTGACGATCGGCTGGTAGTGCAGCTCGAACTCGCCCCGCTCGATGGCGCGGTGCAGCCGTGACGTCATCGCAAGCTCCTCGCCCGGCGGCATGCCGGCAACCCTCAGCATCTCGGTGATCACGTCCGTCTGGCCCGGATCGCCCATCGCCGCCGACTCGGTCACCTCCAGCACGAGCTGGTCGGGCCGAACGCCGGCCGCCCGCACCTGTGCCAGCAGGCTCCGCACGACCGACGCCTCCCACAGCACGGTGGGGAAGTTGAACGAGATGCGCAGGTCGATCCCTCGCGCGACCCAGCTGAGAGTCTGGGCGCAGATCTGGTTCACCACCCACTCCGTGATCGGCTTGATCAGCCCGGTGCGTTCGGCGAGCGGGATGAAGTACGCGGGCGGGATCATCGAGCCGCCGGGAGGCAGCCACCGGATCAGCGCCTCGACGCCGATCGGCTCGCCCGTGCTGAGCCTGACGATCGGCTGGTAGTGCAGCTCGAACTCGCCCCGCTCGATGGCGCGGTGCAGCCTCGACGTCAGGGCAAGCTCCTCGGCCGGCGGCATGCCGGCAACCGCTTCACGCTGCCGCCGGCCAGGCCGCGTGCGATAGCGGTCGATGTGTGCGCGCTTGATCAGCGAGTCGCGGTCGCTCGCGTCGCGCGGATACAGCGCCACACCGGCGCTGGCGCCCAGGTAGACCTCGCCGCCGTCATAGCTGAACGGGATCGCCAGCAGGTGCTGGAGCCGGCCGACGAATGCCTCGGCCATCTGGGCGACGTCCTCGGGCACGACATGGGTTCCTTCACCCGTCTCCTCGCCGGTGTCGGCGACCAGCACCAGGAACTCGTCCCCGCCGTGCCGGGCGATCAACTCGGCGCCGAAAGCGGCATCTCGCAGCCGCTTCGTGAACTGGCGCAGCAGCTCATCTCCGGCCACATGCCCGAGCGAGTCGTTGACCAGCGTGAAGTTGTCGAGGCTGATGAAGAGCACTGCGGCATTTCGGTCGTGGCCGTCACAGCGCTCGATCGCGAGGTCGAGCCAGAGCGCGAACAGCTCGCGGTTCGGCAGGCCCGTAAGCTCGTCGTAATGTGCGAGGTAACGGACGCGCTCCTCGGCCCTCCGCCGCTCGGTGATGTCCTCGGAGATGCTGGTCATGCCGATCACGTTGCCGTCTGGATCGCGCAGCAGCATGTCGTTGCAGGTGATGATCAGCTCGTCCCCATCCCGGGTCAGGATGACCGTCTGCTCGGCCGGCATCAGGTTCCCGGTCTCGATCGCCCTCACGAAGCTCTCGCGCCGGCCGGTCTCGGAGGGATGCGGGAACACGTCGTACCAGTTGCGGCCCATCAGCTCCTCCCGCGCCCATCCGGTCAGCCGCAGCAGGTGGTCGTTGCAGAACGTGATACAGCCCTCGCGATCGAGCATGACCGCGATCAGCTGGACGCGTTCCAGGATCTCCCGGAACCGGCGCTCCGACTCGCTCGTGGTCAGCTCCGCCTGCTTCTGCTCGGTGACGTCTTCCATGTAGCCCTGGTAGCAGACCGCGTTGCCGTGCTCGTCGCACACGCTCACCCCGGTGTCGCGGATCCAGACCGTTCGCCCGTCGCGGGCGATCATCCGGTACTCCTTCGTCCACACGTCGCCCGGCGGGGTGTCGGCCAGAAAGGCCAGGCCGTCTTCCCGGTCGTCGGGGTGGAGCAGCTTGACGAACAGCTCCTTGTCGTCCTTCCAATCCTGTGGCGAGTAGCCCAGCATGGCCGTCGTCTGCGGGCTGATGAAGTTCGAGGAGCTGAACTCGTCCGGCGCATCCTCGTACACGATCAGCGGCAACCGCTCGATCAGCGATCGATAACGCGCCTCTGCGGCGTCCGCATTCTCGGTCAGGCGCCGCATCGAGTCGCGCTCGAAACGGACGCGCCGAAACGCCGTCACCGCAACGGCGGTGACGACGACGAGCGCAGGCGAGAGCTCAAGCAGGCTGTCCACAGGTACCCCGTTGATCGGCCCGACCGGGGTGCGCTTGAGACGTCCCGAGGTTGGGCATCGCGCACGCGGCGCCCGGCCGCGGCCACATTCACTATTCTCACCGCCATGCGTGACTGGCCCAGCACCGTCGAGGTGGCACCCTCGATCCTCTCCGCCGACTTCGGCCGCATGCGGGAGCAGATCGGCGAGGTGATGGACGCGGGCGCCCGCGTGATCCACATCGACGTGATGGACGGCCACTTCGTGCCCGTGATCACCTTCGGTCCCAAGATGGTGTCCGACATCAGCGAGCTGATCCACGAGCGGGGTGGGTTCGCCGACGTGCACCTGATGATCGAACGTCCGGAGCTGCACCTCGAGCAGTTCGCCGCGGCCGGTGCCGACAGCATCACGGTGCACGTCGAGACCTGCCCGCACCTGCACTCGACGCTGCACCGGATCCAGGAGCTGGGCTGCCGCGCGGGCGTCACGCTCAACCCGGCGACACCGGTTTCGACCCTCGGCGAGGCGGCGCGCTACGCCGACGTTCTTCTGTGCATGAGCGTGAACCCCGGATACGGCGGGCAGGCCTTCATCCCGGCCACGCTCGACCGGCTGCCGCGCATGCGCGAGCTGGCCGACGCGCGCAGCGAGCCGGTGCAGGTCGAGGTGGACGGGGGAGTGGCGGCGGCGACGATCGTCGACGTGCAGCATGCCGGTGCCAACATCCTGGTCGCGGGGTCGGCCGTCTTCTCCCATCCCAGCCCGGGCGATGCGTTCCGCGCGCTGGCCTCGCTGGTGGCCGCCCCCAGCGGCGTCTGAACCGGCGCCCGTGATCGCCACCGACCTCGCCCACCTGCAGCGCTGCTTCGAGCTGGCCGAGCTGGGCGCCCGCAGCGCGGCGCCCAACCCGATGGTGGGCTGCGTGGTGGTTCGATCGGGACGGGTGATCGGCGAGGGCTGGCATGAGCGGCCCGGACTTCCGCACGCCGAGGTGCTGGCGCTGCGGGATGCCGGCGATGCGGCCGGCGCGACCGTCTACGTCAGCCTCGAGCCGTGCGCGCACCACGGCCGCACGCCGCCCTGCGCCGACGCGCTGGTGGCCGCCGACGTTGCGCGTGTGGTGGTGGCCGCAGACGATCCCGACCCGCGCACAAACGGCGCCGGCATCGCACGGATGCGCGCGGCGGGGATCGAGGTGGACGTGGCCGAGGACGAGATCCGGCGCCGCGCCAGGGCGCAGAACGCCGCCTTTCGCACGCTCACGATCGCGGGCCGGCCACATGTCACCTACAAGGTGGCGGCCAGCCTGGACGGCCGCACCGCCACCGCCGGCGGCGAGTCGCGCTGGATCTCGTCGCCGCAGTCGCGTGGCCTGGTGCACGAGATGCGCGCGCGCAGCGCCGCGGTCGCAGTCGGCATCGGCACGGCGCTGGCCGACGATCCGCTGCTGACCGCTCGCGACTGCGACCCCCCGCCGGAGCGGCAGCCGTTGCGGGTCGTGTTCGACCACGACGCCCGGCTGCCGCTCAGCTCGCGGCTGGTGGGCGACGTTGCGCAGGCCGCCGTGGCGGTGATCTGCCGCCCGGCCGCGGCCGGGGCGGCCGCGCTGGCAGCGGCCGGCGTGCAGGTGATCGAGGCCAGGTCAGCGGCCGAGGGGCTTGCCGAGCTGGGACGGCGCGAGATCTCGTCGCTGCTGGTGGAGGGCGGGGCGCGGCTGGCGGCCGGTCTGCTGGCCGAGGATGTGATCGATCGGCTGGCGCTGTTCACCGCGCCGCTGCTCTTGGGCGACGGCCCAGGCATCATCGACGGCTGGGCGGCCGAGCGGCTCGATGCCGCTGTCCGCGCCTCCCGTGTGGAGGCTCGGACGGTCGGTCCCGATACGCTGCTGGTGGCAGATCTGCACGAGATGTGAGGGGGATGGTGTTCACGGGCATCGTTCAGGAGCAGGGAGTGGTGGTCGAGGCTCCGCCACGGCTGGTGCTGGCCGCGGCCGGCATCGCAGCCGATGCCAGGCTGGGCGACTCGGTGGCTGTGGACGGCTGCTGCCTGACGGTGACCGCGATCGACGGCGACCGGCTCTCGTTCGATGCTGTACCCGAGACGCTGCGGCGCTCGACGCTGGGCGCGCTGGAGCCCGGCAGCCCGGTCAACCTGGAGCCCGCGCTGCGGGCCGGCGATCGCATGGGCGGCCACCTGGTGCAAGGCCACGTGGACGCGGTCGGCCGGCTGGAGTCGGCCCTGGAGGAGGGAGAGGCGGTCAACATGAGGTTCGCCGCGACCAACGACGTGATGCACTACGTGATCGAGAAGGGCTCGATCTGCGTCAACGGCGTCAGCCTCACCGTGACCGCGTTCGATTCGCACGGTTTCTCGGTGTCGGTGATCCCGCACACCCGTGAGGTGACCAACCTGGGCCGGCTTCGACCCGGCGACGGAGTCAACCTGGAGGCGGATCTGGTCGGCAAGTACGTCCAGCGGCTGATGCCGGCCGGGGCCACGGTGGTACGCTGAACATGGCTATGACAGTCGATGATCGCTACCGCGAGCTCTACCCCGAACTGAAAGTATCGCCCTTCGCGACCATCGAGGAGGCCATCGCAGACATCCGTGCCGGCGGCATGGTGGTGGTCGTCGACTCGCCGGATCGCGAGAACGAGGGCGACCTGGTGATGGCCGCCGAGTGCGTCACGCCCGAGGCGGTCAACTTCATGGCCCGCCACGCCCGCGGCCTGATCTGCCTCTCGCTGACACCGGAGCGCTGCGACGAGCTCGGCCTGCCGATGATGACCCAGCTCAACCGCACGCCCTACGGCACCGCGTTCACGGTCTCGATCGAGGCCCGCACCGGCGTCTCGACCGGCATCTCGGCCGCCGACCGGGCGCGCACCATCCAGGTGGCCGTCGATCCCGCCACCCGTCCCGAGGACCTGATCCAGCCCGGCCACGTGTTCCCGCTGCGCGCGCGCCCGCACGGGGTGCTCGAGCGCACGGGGCAGACCGAGGCCTCGGTCGACCTCGCCCGGCTGGCCGGATTCTCCGGCGCGGGCGTGATCTGCGAGGTGATGAACGAGGATGGCAACATGGCGCGCGTGCCCGACCTGGTCGGCTACTGCCAGCAGCACGGCCTGAAGATGGTGACGGTCGCCGATCTGGTCGCGTTCCGTCACCGCCGCGAGAAGCTGGTCGAGCGGATCGCCAGCGCACAGCTGCCGACCCGCTACGGCGACTTCGTCTCGCATGGCTTTCGCTCGATGATCGACGGACAGCACCACGTGGCGCTGGTGATGGGCGACGTGGACGGCGCGGAGGACGTGCTCGTGCGCGTGCACTCCGAGTGTGTCACCGGCGACGTGTTCCACTCGCTGCGCTGCGACTGCGGCGACCAGCTGGAACGGGCGCTGGCGCAGATCGCCGAGGAGGGCCGGGGCGTTCTGCTCTACCTCGCCCAGGAGGGGCGGGGCATCGGCCTCCTGAACAAGCTGCGGGCCTACGAGCTGCAGGAGCAGGGCATGGACACGGTCGACGCCAACGTCGCGCTGGGGCTGCCGGTCGACTCCCGGGACTACGGGATGGGCGCACAGATCCTGGCCGACTTGGGGCTGTCCACGATCCGCGTGCTGACCAACAACCCCAAGAAGATCGTCGGGCTTGAGGGTTACGGCCTGACCGTTACCGAGCAGCTGCCGATCGTGGCCGAACCGAACCCCGCCAACGCCGAGTACCTGCGTACCAAGGTGGAACGGATGGGGCATACGATCACGCACCAGGGGCGTGTGCTGGACGAGACCGAGGGCGTCCCCGCGCCGTTCACGGAGGGTCCGTTCGGCCCGTGAGCGAGTTCGGCGTCGGTGAGATCAAGGTTCCCGAGGGTTACGGCACGATCGTCGGTCGGCCGCACTCGGATCTGGACGTCGCGATCGTCGCCTCGCGGTTCAACGCGCCGGTGGTGCAGCGGCTGCTGGACGGCGCCGTCGCCGAGCTGGCCGAGCATGGAATCGGCAACGATCGGGTCACGATCGTGCTGGTGCCCGGCGCCTGGGAGCTGCCCCTGGCGTGCCGGCGGCTTGCCGAGGCCGGCGGCCACCATGCCGTGGTCGCGCTCGGCTGCGTGATCCGCGGCGAGACGCCGCACTTCGAGTTCGTGTGCGCCGAGGCGGCACGCGGCATCACCGACGCCGCCAAGGACACCGGGGTGCCGGTCGCGTTCGGGCTGGTCACGACCGACACGCTCGCCCAGGCCGAGGCCCGGTCGGGCGGCGCGCACGGAAACAAGGGCATCGAGGCCGCCGCGGCGGCGATCGAGATGGCCGGGCTGATGCGGACGCTGCCCCGCTCGCGCCACACCTGAGCGCGAGGCATTCCGTTAGAGCTTCTTAGCTTGAGACAGGGTGCCGGGGAGGATCCGGAAGCGGCGTCAGCACGTCCTTGAGCTGCTCCCGCAGGTGCTCGAAGGCGGGCGGCAGCGAGAGGTGGCGGCCCAGCTCCTCGAGCGGCTCGTCGGTGGCGAAGCCGGGCCCGAGCGTGGCGATCTCAAACAGCACCCCGCCCGGTTCGCGGAAGTAGATCGAACGGAAGTAGAAGCGGTCGATCACCGGCGTCGGCCGCATGCCGGCCTCGGCCACCCGCTGCTGCCACCGCTCGTGATCGGACATCGGAGACGACCAGGCCACGTGGTGCACGGTGCCTGCGCCGCTCAAACCGCGATCGGCGGGTGCCGGCTCACGGGTGTAGAAGGAGCCGCGCAGCTCGCCGTGGACATGCCAGCGGCCGCCGCCCTGCGGCTCGAATCCCAGCGTCTGCTCGAGCAGCTCGCGCCCCCGCTCAGCTTCGGCGGTGTACGTGCGCACACCGGCGAAGCCCTGCAGCGCGTGCTCGGCCGGCACTTCCGGGCTGATCGCAACCAGCGGCTCGTCCGCGCTGTCTGACCGCTCGAGCTCCAGGCCCAGCCCCTCGCCGTCGGCGAACCGCAGCCGGTCGGGCTCGCGCTCGACCGCCACGCCCTCCGCCGCCAGCCGCTGCTGCCAGAAGTCGAGTGCAGCCTCCGAGGCGACGCGGAACACGACGGTGTGCACCATGCCCGCCCCGGCCCGGCCGCGAGCCGCGCCCGGGTACTCGAAGAAGGTGATGTCGCTGCCGGCGCTGCCGCGCTCGTCGGCGTAGAAGAGGTGGTAGACGGTGGGGTCGTCCTGGTTGACCGTCTTCTTGACCATTCGCAGGCCGAGCAGCCGCGTGTAGAAGTCGACGTTGCCCGGTGCGTCGGCCGTGATCGCGGTCACGTGGTGGATGCCCTCGAGGCGCATCGTGCCCTCCGACTCGGTCAGATCGCCTTGGTCACCTTGCCGCCCTTGAGGCAGCGGGTGCAGACGTACGCGCGCGTCGGTGAGCCGTTCAGCAGGATCCGGATCTTCTGCAGGTTGGGCTCGAACCGCCGCTTGGTGGCGACCATGGAGTGGCTTCGGTTGTTACCGAAACCGGGCTTCTTGGCACAGATGACACAGACTCGAGACACGCACAGGATCCTTTCCGCGACACGGAACGCGGCCAGTATAGCCCGCAACCCGGGACGGTGGCGGCACGTCATAGATGCGATGAGCCGTGCCCCCCTTTCCGCCGTTCCGGCCTCCATCGAGGTGCCCGGCGAGCTGGTGCTGCCGAACGAGGTGATAGCGCAGATCGTCGGCCTGACCGTGCTCGAGTGCTACGGCGTGGTCGGCATGGCCGCCACCAGTCTTTCGCAGGGCGTGGCCCGGCTACTCTCGCGGGAGCGGATCACGCAGGGCGTCGGCGTGCGCCGCGACGGCGGCCGGCTGACCATCGACCTGTACGTGATCGTGGAGTACGGGCTCAACCTGGCCGAGGTGGCCAGCAACGTCCGCTCACGGGTCAAGTACAACGTCGAGAAGCTGACCCAGATCAAGGTGGAGTCGCTGCAGATCCACATCCAGGGCGTGAAGCGCACCACATGACGGCGCTCGAGTGTGCGGTCGCGCTGGCTCGCGGGGGCCGGTCCGCGCTGGAGGCCAACCGGCAACGGATCAACGACCTGAACGTGTATCCCGTACCCGACGGCGACACCGGCAGCAACCTCACCGACACCGCCGCCAACCTGGTCGAGGGGCTGCTCGCGACCGGCTTGAACGCTGACGACCGGCCCGCGATCGCCCTCGCCGCCACGCGGGCCGCGCTGATGGGCGCGCGCGGCAACAGCGGCGTGATCCTGAGCCAGATCGTGCGCGGCTTTGCCCAGCAGCTGAGCAGCGAGGCCGGGACGATCGACGGCGCTGGCCTGGCGCGCGCCCTGCGGGCGGCCTCGGACGCCGCCTACGGCGCCGTGCGGCAGCCCGTCGAGGGCACCATGCTGACCGCCATCAGGAGAATGGCTGAGACGGTCGAGGCCGGACATGACCGGCCGCTCGACGAGCTGCTGGACGAGGTGCTGACTGCGGCTGACGAGACGGTGCGACAGACGCGGGAGATGCTGCCCGTCCTGAGCGAGGCGGGCGTGGTGGATGCGGGTGCGGCGGGGCTGGTCGAGTTCGTCCGCGGCGCAATTGCGGGGCTGCGCGGAGATCGCGACCCGGCGATCGTGTCCTCCGCCCTCGCGGCCCCCATCACGATCGACCTCGCCCACGCCGGCCACTCGCGCTTCCGCTACTGCACCACGTTCGTGATCGAAGGCGAGCTGGTCGAGCGGGAGCGGCTGGAGGCGCTGCTCGACCCGCTCGGCGACTCGCTGCTGGTGGTGGGCGAGTCTCCCACCTACAAGGTGCACGTGCACACCGACGATCCCGGCGCGGCGCTCTCGCTGGGCGTGGCGATGGGCACCATCGACAGGGTCGAGATCGCCAACATGCACGATCAGAGCGAGCGGCGCACGCTGCGGTTGCTGGCCGCCGCCGAGCCGGCTCCGTCGGGGCGAACGCCCGCCGTGCCGGCCAGCGGGCTGGTGGCGGTGGTCGCGGGCGCGGGAAACCAGGCCGCCTTCGCCGCTCTGGGCGCCATCACCGTCCCCGGCGGGCAGGCGATGAACCCGTCCACCCAGGAGCTGGCCGCCGCGATCGCCGCTGCGCCGGGCAAGAGCGTGGTGCTGCTTCCCAACAACGGCAACGTGATCCTCGCGGCCGAGCACGCGGCCGCGCTGGCCGAGCGGCCGGTGCGGGTGGTGCCGACCCGCTCGATCGCCGCCGGGCTGTACGCGGCCGCGCGCTTCGACGGTGCAGCGGCGCCCGAGCGAAACGCGGCCGTCATGCTGGACGCGCTCGACGGCCACGCGTCGGGCGAGCTGACCCAGGCCGTGCGTGACGCGACCGTGGACGGCGTCTCGGTGCTGAGCGGCTGGTATCTGGGGCTGACCGACGGGCGTCTGGTGGAGGCCGGCCCGGACGCCGCGGAGGTGGCGTCGGCGCTGGCCGCGCGGATGGCGGCGGATGGCCGGCTGACGGTGATTCGTGGCGAGACGGATGTATTCCCGTTCGAGCCATGGATCGCCAGCCTTCGTGACCGGCACCCGGAAGCCGACGTCAGCGTGGTGGCCGGAGGCCAGCCGCTGTACCCGCTGCTGCTCTCGGCGGCGACCGCGACGCCGTCCATGCTCACCGCGCAGACGACCGCGATCGTGCTCGACTCGACCGCCGACCTCGACCTCTTCGGCAGGCCTCAGAACTGGACGGTGGTGCCGCTGATCGTGAGCTTCGGTGACGACAGCTTTGCCGACCAGGTCGAGATCGGACCGGACGAGTTCTACCGGCGGCTCGAGCAGGGCGATCACACTCCCCGCACGGCGGCGCCGTCGCCGGGCGCGTGGCAGCAGGCGATGGAATCGCTGGACGGCTATCGGCGGTTGCTGGTGCTGCCGGTTTCCGGCAAACTGTCCGCCAGCTCGGACAGCGCGGCCGTCGCGGCCCGCACGCTGGATCCCGACGGACGCCGCATCACCGTGCTCGAGGGCGGCTCGGTGTCGGTCGGGACGCTGCTGCTGGCGGACGGGCTGCAGCGGCGGCTCGTCCGGGGCGTGGCCGAGAATGAGCTGATGGAGTGGTTTGAATCGGCCAAGGCGCGGCTGCAGGTGGTGTTCTCGGTGGAGACGCTCGAGTACCTCCAGCGCGGGGGACGGATCGGCCGTGGCCAGGCGCTGGTCGGCGGCGTGCTGGGTGTGCTTCCGATCATGGCCCTGCAAGACGGCGAGGTCGCGCCGGTGCGCCGCGTGCGCGGGCGGCGGCGGGCGAGGGCGGAGTTCGAGCGGTTCCTGCGTAAGCACTCCTCGGCAGACGAGCCGCTGCGGGTCGGCATAGTGCACGCCGGCAACCATGCCGCCGCCAACGAGCTGGCGGCGATGGTGGCGCGGGTGCGGCCTCAGGCGACCGTCGATCACGTCGTGCAGCTGGGGGCGGTGGTGGGCACGCATGGAGGGCCGGGCACGCTCGGCCTCGCGCTGCTGTCCCAGGCGTGACGGGCCCGCGCCGGTTCGCGGGTGCAGAGCCGGAACCGGGCTTTCCGGAGCCCAGGACAGCGCCTCATCCGTCGCACCTGGCCGTACGGGCGGCCCCCGACAAGCGCAGCCGCGACCTGCTGGCCGGCCTGCGGCCGCGGCCGATCGAGACTGTGGGGGATCTGCTCGAGTACGTCCCGTTCCGCCACGACGACTTCCGCGAGGCCGGGCGCATCGCCGACATGCAGATCGGCGAGGAGGCGACCCTCGTCGTCACCGTGGAGGGCGTGCGCGTGCGTCCCACCCGCCGCCGCAACCTCGTGATCGTCGAGGCGCGGGTCCGCGACGAGTCCGGCCCGGGCGTGATCGTCTGGTTCAACCAGCGCTACCTGGCCAAGCAGCTGACGCCGGGCATGCGGCTGTCGGTGCGCGGCGAGCGGCGGGGGTCGATCGACGCCGAGATTGTGGCCAAGCGGCACGAGATCCTCGACAGCGAGCAGCCGATCTCGCACACCGCGGGCCTGGTACCGGTCTACCACTCGAGCGAGAAGCTGACCAGCCGCCGGATTGGAGACCTGGTGTCGGCCCAGCTCGGACACTGCGGCGACGCTCCCGACGCTTTGCCGGCCGAGACGCTGACGCGGCTGCGGCTGCCGCTGCGGCGGGACGCGCTTTTGGCCGCGCATCGCCCGCAGACGCTGGATGAGGCCGACCTGGGCCGTCGGAGGCTGGCGTTCGACGAGCTGTTCCTGCTCCAGGCGGGCCTGATCAGCCACCGGCGTGAGCTCGAGCGCACCACCATCGCCCGTGCTCTTGGGCGGCCGGGGCGGCTGGTGGAGCAGCTGATCGAGTCGCTGCCGTTCCAGCCGACTGCGGCTCAGCTACGGGCGATGGCCGAGATCGATCGCGACCTCGACCGCAGCACCCCGATGCAGCGGCTGCTGCAGGGCGACGTCGGCTCCGGCAAGACGCTGGTGGCCGTGCACACGCTGCTGCGGGCGGTCGAGCGCGAGGGCCAGGGCGCGATGATGGCGCCCACCGAGACGCTCGCCACCCAGCACCTGATCGGCGTCTCGGCGCTGTGCGAGCCGCTGGGCGTGCGGGTGACGCCGCTGATGCAGGGCATGCCGGCCCGCGAGCGGCGGGCCGCGCTGGGCGTGATCGAGTCGGGCGAGCCGCAGATCGTGGTTGGCACGCACGCCCTGATCCAGGACGCGGTGGTGTTCGGCCGGCTGGAGGTGGCGGTGGTGGACGAGCAGCACCGGTTCGGCGTCGAGCAGCGCCGGGCGCTGGAGCAGAAGGCCCGCTCGGCCGGCGCCGCCCCTCACGTGCTGCACATGACGGCGACGCCGATCCCGCGCACGCTGGCGCTGACCGTCTACGGCGACCTCGACGTCTCGGTGCTGGACGAGCTGCCGCCGGGCCGGAAGCCGGTGCTGACGCGGCTGGTTCCGCGCGCCCGCCGAGACGAGGTGTTCGCGCGCATGCGGCGGCTGCTGGACGAGGGCCGGCAGGCGTACGTGGTCTGCCCGCTGGTGACCGAGTCGGACATGGCCCAGGCGACAGCCGCCGAGTCGGAGGCCCGGCGCCTGTCCGATGGTGAGCTGCGTGGCTACTCGGTGGGCGTGATGCACGGCCAGATGCCGACGGCGCAGCGGCGGGCGGTGATGGAGGCGTTTCGGTCCGGCCAGCTGGCGGTGCTGGTCGCGACCACGGTGATCGAGGTCGGCGTGGACGTTCCCAACGCCGTGATCATGGTGATCGAGGAGGCCGACCGGTTCGGCCTCGCCCAGCTCCACCAGCTGCGCGGCCGGGTCGGCCGCGGCGCCTATGAGAGCTACTGCGTGCTGCTCGCCGACCCTCAGGGGGACGACTCGGCGGCCCGGCTGGAGGCGATGGTGCGGACGTCGGACGGCTTCGAGCTGGCCGAGGTCGACCTCGAGCTGAGAGGCGAGGGCAGCATGCTGGCCGCCCGCCAGAGCGGCATCCCCGACCTGCGGCACGCGCGGCTGACCCACCACAGGCGGCTCGCCCAGCAGGCGCGCAGCGAGGCGCAGCGGTTCCTGGACGCCGATCCCGAGCTGAGCTCCCCGGCGGCCGAGGTGATGGCACTGGAGGCCGCGCGCCTGTTCGGTACCGACGTCGACTGGCTGACACGCGCGTGACGAAGGGCTGCCGAACGTGTGGCGGCGCGCGCGGAGGGGTCTGACCCCTTCCAACTGCTTGTGACGAAGGGCTGCCGAACGTGTGGCGGCGCGCGCGGAGGGGTCTGACCCTTCCAACTGCTTGTGACGAAGGGCTGCCGAACGTGCGGCGGCGCGCGCGGAGGGGTCTGACCCCTGACAGCGGTGCGTCGCGGGTTTGCGCAAATCCTCGAACGGGCGCGGTAGCCTTTCGGCATGGCCTATCCGGTCACTCCCGAACAGAGCCGCAGGATGGCTGCCGATCTGTTCAACCAGGTGTGGACGCTGATGGAGCAAAGCGATCGCTCCCGCGAGGACGACGAACGCATGGTGCACGCCGCCCACGCCTCCCGCTACCTGTGGGGCGAGGTCGGGGTGCCGCTCAACCGCGCCCGCGGCGACTGGCAGCTGTCACGCGTGTACTGCCTGCTGGGGCGGTGCGAGCCGGCGCTGCACCACGCCCAGTGCTGCCTGGACGAGTGCCTCTCAAACGCCCTCGGTGGATTCGACCTGGCCTACGCGCACGAGTCGAAGGCGCGGGCGCTGGCGCTGGCCGGCGACACGGCCGCGGCTGCCGCCAGCCGCCGCGATGCCGAGCAGGCCGCCGCCGACATCTCGGACGCCGACGACCGTGCTTTGCTGGTCGCCGACCTCGCCACCCTGCCCGCGTGAGGGTGATCGCGGGCGAGCGGAAGGGATTCCGGCTGGACGCTCCGCGGGGAGCGGGCACCCGCCCGACCACCGACCGTGCCCGCGAGGCGCTGTACTCGATCCTGGGCGACGTCGGCGGGCTGTCGGTGCTTGACGCCTTCGCCGGCAGCGGCGCGCTGGGGCTGGAGGCGCTCTCGCGGGGGGCGCGCGAGGCCGCCTTCTGCGACACCTCGGCAGTCTCGCTGCGCGTGCTGAGGGGCAACGTCGAGCGGCTCGGCTACGCTGACCGGGCGAGCGTGCGGCGTCAGGACGCGCGCCGCAGGATGGCCGCCGATCACGATCTGGGCGTCACCTACGAGTTGATCCTGCTCGACCCGCCTTATACGATGCTGCCCGCCTTGCAAAAGCACTTTGTCCTGCATCTTCCGGCATTACTGGTTCCCAACGGCTTGGCGACCATCGAGAGCGCCGGCTCCGCTCCGCCCATCGATCTGCCGCTGGCGGTTGAGACGACGCGCGTGCAGGGCGACGTGCGCTTGACGGTGTACCGCAATGGATGAGCGCGTCGCCGTCTGCCCCGGCACCTACGACCCGGTCACCGTCGGTCACCTGGACATCATCCGGCGCACCGCCGCGGTGTTCGACCGCGTGGTTGTGGGGGTGGTGCGCGCCCCGCGGCACAAGTCGACGATGTTCACGCTGGAGGAGCGGATCGGGTTCATCGAGCGCTCGCTGGCCGATGTCGAGAACGTGTCGGTGGCCGGGTTCTCGACGCTGGTGGTCGAGTTTGCGCGCGAACATACGGCCCGCGCGATCGTCAAGGGCCTGCGCGCCGTATCGGACTTCGAGTGGGAGTTCCAGATGAACAATCTGAACCGGGGACTGGCGCCCGAGATCGAGACGCTCTACATGATGAGCTCGCCCAAGTACAGTTTCCTGTCGTCACGGGGTGTGCGTGAAATCGCCTCGTTCGGCGGACCCGTGGCAGAGTACGTACCCGAACAGGTCGCCCGCCGCCTGGCGGAGATGCATGCGGCCGGCGCAATCTGATCCGTGATGAGGAGAATCCGTTGGACGTTCTGGTTCTGATCGACAAGCTGGATGAGCTCGTGGCCACGGCGAAGAACGTGCCGATGACCGACCAGGTGAGGATCGACCGCGAGGAGCTCTTCGAGATCATC
>JAWVEC010000025.1:0-8996 GCA_033856975.1 Gaiellales bacterium | reverse complement strand
GGCGCGGGAATGCCCTTGCCCATGATCCGGCCTGTGACCGAGATGAACTGGTAGTAGATGTAGGTGATGCCCTCGGCGTCGATCCGACGGCGCACCTCGGCAATCTTGTCGTCCCGCCCATCGGCGTCGACGAACCGTTCAAGATCGGTCGCCACGAAGTCCTCCTTGTCTAACGCGCATTGTGATCGTGCACATACGGCGTGCTCGCCGGGCGAAAGGCTACGTGCGCCTCGGGCCGTCGACAATATCGGATCGGACACAACCGGCGCCGCGTGGTGCGCAGCCGACGACACCCGGCCGCAACCGGATCAGCGCACGCCGTAGCGCCCGAGCTGAGCGCGGGCGTCGGGAAACACGCTGGCGAAGGCAGACAGCGCGTCGTCGTCGGTGGCGATCCGGTAGGCGTTTCGCGCCACGTAGCGGCGCAGCGCACACGCGACCCGCGGCTCGGAGCCGAGCGACCCAAGCGCCTGCACACCCTGCGCGTACACGCCCGCGAAGTACTCGCCGGGGCGCCGCGCCCAGTAGCTCATGGGCGCGCCCAGGTGCCCTCCGGCCGAGGCGGGGATGGGGACGGTGGCGAAGGCTGCCATGTCGTCGCTGGTCTCGGCGCCGGCCCAGCTGGCCAGCGCCTCGTCCAGCCAGGGGTCGCGCGCCTGGTCGTTTCCGACCAGGGAGTAGAACCACTGGTGAGCGGTCTCGTGGGCGGTGATCAGGTGCCGCGGATCGGACCCCTCGAACACCAGCGTCGGATACTCGATGCCCTCACTCTCGAGATCGGGGCCATACGCGACGGTGAAGCCGGGCCATGGATAGGGGCCGTACAGCTTCGCCAGGTGCTCGAGCGAGTACACGGCCTCGTCGGCGACGGACTGGGGGTCGACGGCCACGCCCTGGGCGATCGCGATCGTGACGTTGACCGGGTTGGGAGCGTGGGCGACGCGGCGCACCAGCCGCAGGTGACCGGCGGCGATCGCGAAGTCGCGCACCGCGCTCGCCCGCCAATGCCCGGAGCTGATCTCGGTGCCGGAGGCGACCACCTGCAGCCCGGCCGGCGCCCGTACGGTGACGTCGTAGTCGGCGATCGGCGAGGTCGATGTCTCCGATGGCAGTGCCGCGGGCGGCTCGACCGCCCAGCCGACGCCCGGCTGCCAGGGCAGGATCGGTGCGAACGAGCCCAGCCGCAGCTCGTCGCCGCTCTGGGAGATGCGATCGCGCACGGCACCGGGCAGCCGCAGCACGAACTGCAGAGCGGCGGTGACGGTGGTGCCGGCAGCGAGCCGCCGCGGCACCACCAGCGTGGTCGGGTCGGCCAGATACGACGGACGCACGTGGCCGTCGAGGGTGACCGCGGCGACCGAGAGGTGTGCGCCCTCGCGGGTGAGGCTGCCGCCATTCGGCCACAGCCTGAACACCAGCCGGTCGGTGGCGATGTCCGGCGTGAACACCACTCGCAGCTTGCCGCGGACGACGTGCGAGGCGGGCACGAGCCGCACGTCCAGCGAGTAGCGGGGGCGGTTGGGATCGGGCGCGGGATACGCGGCTGTGGGGCAGGGCCGCGGTGCCCGCAGCTCGGCGGTGTGCGGGGCGGTCGAGCCCAGGCCGCATCCCGCGGCGAGTGCGCAGGCAAGGACGGCTGTGGCGGCTGCGGCGACGGAGCGCATCGTCACACCTGGATCGGCATCCGCCGCGATCGGCTGAAACCGCCCGCCGTCACTCCACCGGCGTGTCGTCGCGGTTGCCCCACTCGTTCCACGAGCCGTCGTAGACGGCGGGCCGGCGGCCGGTTGCGATCTCGACAGCGTTGGCCAGCACCGTCGCCGAGACGCCGCCGTTGCAGTAGGCGATCAGCGGCCGGTCGAGCGGTACGCCGGCCTGCGTCAGAACTTCCATCAGCCGCCGGCCGGGCAGGAAGCGGCCGTCGTCTGCCAGCAGGCTCTTGTAGGGGACGTTGAGCGCCCCCGGGATGTGACCGGCGCGGCGGGCGTGCGTCTCGCGCCCGTCGTACTCGGCGGCGGCGCGCGCGTCCAGCAGGGTGACGCCGCGGGCGATCTCGTGCCGCAGCTGGTCGAGGTCGATCAGTCCCTCCAGCCGCCCGGGCACGGGGTGAGGCGGCTGCGCCGGCCGGGGCTCGACCTCGCCCTCCTCCAGCACCCCGCCGGCGTCCGTCCACGCCCGCAGGCCGCCGTCCAGCAGCCGCGCCCGCTGGTGGCCGTAGCTGCGAAGCGCCCACACCACGCGGCCGGCCAGGGCGTTGAAGTAGTCGTCGTAGGCCACGACCGGGGTATCCGCGCCGATACCGAGCCTGGTGGCGTCGGCAGCGAAGCCCTCGGGCGTGGCGATCGTGACCGGCACCGCCGCCGAACGGTCGGTGAAGTCGAGAGACCAGTCGGCGAAAACGGCCCCAGGCAGATGGCCGGCGCGGTAGCGGTCAGGGTACGCGCGGTAGCGGGGCTGGCCGGCGGCCACCTCGCCGCGGACGTCGAGCAGGAGAACCCGGTCGAGGTTCTCTCGCAGCCACTCCACGCTCTCGAGCACGTCGCTCACCCCCGGGATGGTACAAAGCGGCATGGCCATCAGCGACCGCCACTGGGGGCCGATCGAGCCAGGCGAGGCGGCGGCCGTGCTGGGGCGACCGGTCGAGATCGTCAGCCAGCACCTTCGCTGGCTGTTTGCGGTTGCCCGCTGCCGCTTCGACGGCCAGGAGCTGATGCTCAAGCGCCAGCCGCCGATGGGCCGGGCGATCGAGCAGCTGCGATGGCAGCATCGGCTGACCAACCACCTGGCCGACCACGGCGTGCCGGCGGCGCGGGCGCGCGGCCTCCAGGAGCGGGATCAGCTCTGGTACGAGACGCTCGACGTTGCCGTGGGGGACGACACCTACGCCGGCGTCGACACGTGGGAGCCGTTCCGCTCGCCCGCCCACGTCGCCGCCGCGGGCCGGATGCTGGCGCGGCTGCACCGGGCGGGGGCGGGCTTCGAGCCGCGCCGGCCACAGCCGCAGGCCGGCTTCGTCGTCCAGCTCGATCTCTGCCGGCTGGCTCCGGTGGCGGCGGTTGAGCTGCTGTGCGAGGCGCGCCCGGCGGTCGCCGAGTACCTGGCCGTCCGGCCGTGGCACGACCGCGTGGACGCGGCCTACGGCGCGCTGTTCGCGCGGTTGCGGCCGCTGCTGGACGGGCTCGAGCGGGCGCCGCTGCACGGCGACTGGCAGACAAACAACCTGTTCTTCTCGGGCGATGAGGTGAGCGGGATCATCGATTTCCACCAGGCCGACTACGCGCCCCGGCTGCTCGACCTGGCGGTCGCCGTGGAGCGAAACTGCTTCTTCTGGAACCGCATCTCGGAGGGCGACGATCGGGCTCTCAATCTCGATCACGCCCACATCCTGGTCGAGTCGTACCACCGCGAGACGCCGCTTTCGGCCGTCGAGCGGGGGGCGTTGCCCGACGTGCTGGAGGCGTGCCAGTTCGAGTACGGGATCTCGTTTCTGGACTACTACTGGGGCATCGAGCGGGACAGCGAGAAGGCGGATTGGGCGTGGGACACGTTCGTGCTCGGGCACGCCGAGTGGTGGCAGACCGCAGCCGGCCGCGACGCCCGCCGCCAGATCGAATCGATCTGCGCCGGGCTCGATTCGGCCTGACCGATCTCACACCATCCGGCAACAATTCGGTCACGCCCGGGCGAGGAGTGTTTGACTCCAATAATTGGTCGGCCGAGGCGATTCGCCCAACCATCCTGGCGAACCGCAACGATCAGCTCACAGAACCGTCAATCCCACGCGGGGAGTGTTTGACTCCAATAGTTGTGGAGCGGGATGGGGGTGGATCGGCACGGGGGTGTGACGGGTGTTGCGGGGGTGTGGCGAAGGTTGAAGTTTGCCGGGTTGCAGCTCGACCGCTCATGTCGCACAGCTAAGCAAGGCCAGCAACGGCCGGGCCTTGACCAGCGACTCCTCGACCTCCTCGGCAGGATCGGAGTCCCAAACGATGCCGCCGCCCACCCACAGGTGGATGCGCCCATCCGCGATCGCAAACGTGCGGATCGTGAGGCCCAGGTCGAGGTCGCCGTTGGGGTAGACGCGGCCCAGTGCCCCCATCGATGCTCCGCGGCCAACCGGCTCGAGCCGCGCGATGTGGTTGATCGCCGAGACCTTGGGCGCGCCCGTCACCGACCCGCCCGGAAAGGTGGCGCGCAGCACGTCCGCCAGGCCAACGCCGAGCGCCAGCCGCCCCTGCACGCGTGACACCAGGTGCCGGACGCCGGCCATCGGACGTTCGACCAGGAAGTCGGGGACGTGCACGCTGTGGGGGACACAGATGCGGGCGAGATCGTTCCGCTCCAGGTCGACGATCATCACGTGCTCCGCGCGATCCTTCGGATTCTCCGCGATCCGCTCGGGGTCGTTGGCAGGCCGGGTGCCCTTGATCGGCATCGTCTCGACGACGTCGCCGCGACGGCGCAGGAACAGCTCCGGCGTGGCCGAGATGATCGACCAGCCCGGCCCGTACAGCGCACCCGCGTGCTCGGCGCCGAGCGGCGCCAGCGCCGCCTCCACGCCGGACGGGTCGCCGCGGAAGTCGGCGCTGAGGTGCTGCACGACGTTTGCCTGGTAGACGTCGCCGCGTTCGATCGCCCGCCGCACCTCGGACACCGCGTGGCGGTGCTCGGCGGCCGTCCAGGTGGGCCGGAAGCGTCCCACCGAGAAGCCGCCCGGCACCCCGCGCCGATCGCCCTCCGCCGATCGCACCCGGCAGGCCAGGGCCGGCAGCCGGCAGGGCTCGGGCGGAAACGGGCCGTGGACGCCGGGCAGCGCCGCCGCCAGCTGATACCCGAGGTACAGATCGGCCACCAGGCCGTCGGCGGCCGGGACGAACGGCTCGCTCCAGACGCCGAATCCGTGCCCCGCGAGGAAGTCGTCGAGCAGGGCGAAGGGGTCGTCGCGAACCGAGTCGACGACCAGCCACTGGTCAGAGAGCGTCGCGATACCGATGCTTCGGATGTTAGACCCCATCTACGCCAGGCCGGGATCGCGTGCAATCACCGCGTCCAGCATCAGCCTCAGGTTCTGCACCCTCATGTGGGTGCCGTCGAAGAAGCCGATCGGCGAGCCACCGAAGCTGTCAATCGAGGTCATGTCGATCACCGTGAACCTGTAGCGGTGGCTCAGCTCGGCCAGGTAGTCGAGCACCTGCTGGTGCCGCCGGTCCCAGCCCAGCGGCCCGACCAGCGTATGCAGCGTCGGATGGATCGGCGTCAGCACGATCACGGGATGGGTGCCCCAGCGGTTCATCGCCGCCAGCGTGCGCTCGAAGTACCGTTTCGGCTCGGCGGTGAACGCGGCGTGCTTGTACTCGGCCTCCACCTCCGCCGCCGAAGCCTTGATGCGGGCGCTCAGGCCGGCCCCGGAGGCGACGTTGGGCTGGCTGAAGTTGCCGGAATTGCGGCCGCCGTCGGGGGTGAACTCGCCCGGCGCGCGGCTGTCCGTCTTGACCACGGGCGGCACACCGCGGATGTCCGCCCGCACCGAGCGCAGCGAGTCCTTGGTCGTCTGCCACGAGAGCATCGTCCACAGATCGGAGATGCCCAGCGAGCCGCGATCGGCGCTTGGAAAGTAGCGCGAGAGCTGCGGCGTGTGGAACAGGTTGTCGTGGATCGCCGGGCTCTGGTACCCGAACGCGTTCACGTCCAGCATCCACAGATAGTGCGGCTGCGCGCCCTGAAAGTGATCGTGGATGAAGTTGGCGAACGCCCACGCATCGAGCGGCGTACCGCTGCGGACGGCGGCATTGAAGCTGCGCAGACCGGTCTTGTGCGCGATGTAGGAGGGCTCGATCCGCATCGCCCGCGACGAGCCCAGCACCACCAGCTGCGGCGGCTGCTTGAGCGCTTCCAGCAGCTGCACCTTGGTCGAGGAGTCCTGCGGCGTGACGGTCGGAAACAGGCCCACGCCCAGCGTGCCGTACGGATCGACCACCGCGTTCAGGGCGAGCGCCGCGGCCAGCAGGGCGACCACCCCCGACAGCAGCCAGACCACGAACCGGCGCGCCAACGGCCCGCTCCAGGAGCCGACGATACGCTCGTCGTCGTGCCGCAGCCCCGGGTCGGTCTGGGTCGCCGCGCTCACGACGCGAACAGGGCCTCCAGGTGGGCCAGCGTGTCTGAGTCCAGCTGCAGATCCCCGCTGGCGGCGTTCGCGATCGCGTGGCGCGGGTTGCGGCTGCCGGCGATCACGCCGGTCACGCCCGGCTGCTCGAGCGCCCAGCGCAGCGCGAGCTGTGCGACCGTTGCCGAGAGGCGCTCAGCGATCGGCCGCATCTGGTCAACCGCGGCCAGCGCGCGCGCCAGCGGCTCGCGATCGAACTGCCACTCCTCGCCCTGCTCGCGCCAGGACGCGAACTCGCCCTGTCCACCGCGCCAGTCGCCGCTGCCGAACACGACGTCGCCGGTCATGGCACCGGTCAGCCGGCCGGCCGCCAGCGGGCTGTAGGCCAGGTAGCCGATGCCGCTCTCGGTCAGCCATGGCAGCAGACCGTCGCGATCGCCGCGTTCGAGCAGCGAGAACTCGTTCTGCACGCTGGTCACCTGGTGGATCGCAGCGCAGCGCTCGACCCGCGCGCGGTCGAAGTTGGAGACGCCGATGAAGCGCGTCTTTCCGGCCGTCACCAGATCGGCCATCGCGGCCCATGTCTCCTCGAGCGCCACCGAGTCGTCAGGCCAGTGGATCTGGTAGAGGTCGACATGGTCGGCGGCCAGCCTCCGCAGGGAGGCGTCCATGGCGGCTCGCACCTGGTCGGGCCGTAGGCCGCTGCCCTCATCGTCCGGCGCGACCTTGGTGAACAGCAGCGTGTCCGGCCGGCCGGCCAGCGCCCGGCCGACGATCTGTTCGGACACGCCCTGCCCGTACACCTCGGCCGTGTCGACCCAGTTGATGCCGGCATCGAGGCCGGCATGGATCGCCGCGACCACCTCGTGTTCGGAGCTGTTCGGCCCCCAGTGGGAACCCCCCGCCTCCCAGGTGCCGAATCCGACCACCGAGATCTCGGGCCCTCCGCTGCCAAGGCGTCGCATCTGCATCGCGCCAAAGGGTACCCGCTGCGGATTGGCGAACCGCCGATAGTTAGATGGAACCATCTACACTCGGCTGGCCGGTATGGACCAGCTCTCGATCTCGAATCCCCCCACCGCCGCCGATCTGCGCCGGATCGCGGAGCGCGTGCCGGAGTGGCACGGCTACAACCTGAACGCCGAGCCGCTCACCGGCGGTCTCACCAACCTCAACTTCCTGATCACCGGGCCGCCGCACCAGTACGTGCTGCGCATCACCGGCGACGCCGAGATGCTGGGCGCCGACCGCGAGGCCGAATATGCAGCCACGGTGATGGCGGCGGGGCTGGGCATCGGCCCCGAAGTGCTGGCCTACCTGCGCCCGGAGAAGATCCTGATCACACGCTTCGTGCACGGCAAGGGCCTGCCGGTCGAGCAGATGCGCGCGCCCGAGATGATCGCGCGGGTGGCCGCCACGCTGCGGCGTCTCCACTCCGGCCCGCCGGTCGCGGCCAGCTTCTCGGCCTTCGGGATCGTCGAGATGTACCGCGACAACGCCGCCCGGCTGGGCGTCCCGCTGCCGCCCCAGTGGGCCTGGTCGTGGCAGCGCGCGAGCGAGATGCACACCGCTCTGGACGCGCACTCCCCCCACCCCGCCCTGTGCCACAACGACCTGCTGAACGCCAACTTCCTGGACGAGGGCGGCCGGCTGCGGATCGTGGACTGGGAGTACGCCGGCATGGGCGACGTGTTCTTCGACCTGGCCAACTTCTCCACCAACCACGACCTGGAGGAGGACGACGACCGGCTGCTGCTGCGCTGCTACTTCGGCGAGATACGCGAGCGGGACTTCGCGCGGCTGCGGCTGATGCGGATCATGAGCGATTTCCGCGAGGCGATGTGGGGCGTCGTCCAGCAGGGCCTGAAGACCACCGATGCCGACTACGTTGCCTACGCCGACACCTACTTCGACCGGCTGGCGAAGCGCGCCGGCGATCACCGCTACGATCGCTGGATCGAGAGCCTGACGTGACCCCGGCGGCCGTGATCTTCGACTTCAACGGCACCGTGTCGGACGACGAGGGCCTGCTGGCCGAGCTGTTCCAGCGGATCTTCGCCGAGGTCGGCATCGAGGTGCCGGCCAGCCTCTACTTCGAGGAGTTCGTCGGCTACTCGGACGCCGAGATCTGCGAACGGCTGCTGGCCCGGTTCGGCCGTGACGGCGAGGGGCTGACGGAGCGGCTGGTGGCGCGCCGTACCGAGCTGTACCTGGAGGCGCAGCGCGAGCGTCCGACGGTGCGGCCGGAGGCGGCCGAGCTGGTGCGCCAGGTGGCGGCGCGGGTGCCGGTGGCGATCGCCTCCGGGGCGGCACGCCGCGAGATCGAGACGGTGCTCGAGGCCAGCGGCCTGCGCGACCTGTTCGGGGTGCTGGTCTGCCTCGAGGACGTCGAGCACGGGAAGCCCGACCCGGAGGGCTACGAGGTGGCGCTGAAGCTGCTGAACAGGTCGCGGCCGGCGCCGATCGAGGCCGCCGACGTGCTCGTGTTCGAGGACTCGGAGCAGGGCCTCAAGGCGGCGACGGCGGCCGGCATGTCCTGCGTGGTTGTGGCCGGGCCGACGCCGCCGGAGCGGCTGGCGGGCGCGGCATGTATCGTCCGTGCGCTCGATTGGTCTATACCGATTGTCAGGGAGCTGTTCGATGAGGAGTGACGCGCGGGCGGTGGTGATCGGCGGCGGCGTGGGCGGCTGCAGCATCCTCTACCACCTGGCCAAGATGGGCTGGAGCGACGTGGTGCTGGTGGAGCAGTACGGCCTCACGCACGGCTCGACCTGGCACTCGGCGGGGCTGGTCGGCCAGCTGCGATCGACGGTCAGCCTGACGAAGATGATGCAGTACTCGGTGGGGCTGTACGCAGATCTCAAGAGCGAGACCGGCAAGGATCCGGGCT
>JAWVEC010000024.1:0-17923 GCA_033856975.1 Gaiellales bacterium | reverse complement strand
GCCGACGCCTGCATCACCCATCAGGGCCGCATCGTCTCGAAGCTGCTGGCGGAGGCATCGGCGTGACCCACGAGCTGGTGTTGCAGATCACGGTGCTGGTGCTGGCCGCCTTCGTCGGCTTCGAGGTGATCTCGAAGGTGCCGACCACCCTGCACACACCGCTCATGTCCGGCACCAACGCGATCCACGGCATCGTTATCGTGGGCGCCATCATCGTGGTCGGATCGACCAACTCGCTGCTGATCGAGGTGCTGGGCACGATCGCGGTGGCGTTCGGCGCGATCAACGTCGTGGGCGGCTTCCTGGTCACCGACCGGATGCTGAACATGTTCAAGCAGCGGCCGACGGACAAACGCGACGATGGATAGGCAGGCCTTCGACCTCGCATACCTGGCCTGCGCTGCGCTGTTCATCTTCGGCCTGATGCAGCTCGCCTCACCGCGCACGGCCGTGCGTGGCAACCAGCTGGCGGCGGCGGCGATGGCGGTGATCATCGCCCTCACGCTGTGGGACTCGGGCGCCCACAACCTGGTCTGGATCATCGCCGGCGCGGCCGTCGGCGGCGCGGTCGGCGCTTACTCGGCCCGGGCGGTGAAGATGACGGCGATGCCTCAGATGGTGGCGCTGTTCAACGGCGTCGGCGGCGGCGCGGCGGCGCTGATCGCGTTCAGCGAGTTCCACACCGCCAACCAGGCCGGCATCACGCTGCCCAACAACGACGTCGTCTCGACCCTGTTCTCGGCCGTCGTCGGCAGCGTCAGCTTCGCCGGCTCGATGGTGGCGTTCGGCAAGCTGCAGGAGCTGATCACGGGCAGCCCGGTGACCGTGCCGGGCCAGAAGCTGATCAACGCGGCCCTGTTCGCGGTCGTGCTGGGACTGGCCGTGTGGCAGTTCGCCGGCAGCCAGAGCGAGGGCCTGCTGGCGGTGACGATGGTGCTCGGCCTGATCTTGGGCGTGATCATGGTGATGGCGATCGGTGGTGCCGACATGCCGGTCGTGATCTCGCTGCTGAACTCGTTCACCGGCCTGGCGGCGGCCGCGACCGGCTTCGTGCTGAACAACGACGCGCTGATCATCGCGGGCACCCTGGTGGGTGCGTCCGGCACGTTGCTGACCCAGATGATGGGCCGGGCGATGAACAGATCGATCGCCAACGTGGTGTTCGGCGCCTTCGGCACCGGCGGTGGCGGCCCGGCGGTGGCCGCGGGCGCGGGCGGCGGACAGGTGCGCGCCACCAGCGCCGACGACGTGGCCGTGATGCTGGCCTACGCGCGCCGTGTGGTGATCGTGCCCGGCTATGGGCTGGCGGTTGCCCAGGCCCAGCACAACGTGCGCGAGCTGGCAGATCAGCTCCAGAAACGCGGCGTCGACGTGCGCTACGCGATCCATCCCGTCGCCGGCCGCATGCCGGGCCACATGAACGTGCTGCTGGCCGAGGCCGACGTGCCCTACACCCAGCTCTACGAGATGGACGACATCAACGATGAGTTCCCGCGCACCGACGTCTCGCTGGTGATCGGCGCCAACGACGTGGTCAACCCGGCGGCGAAGAACACGCCCGGCAGCCCGATCTACGGCATGCCGGTGCTGAACGTGGACGAGTCGTCAGCCGTCGTGGTGCTCAAGCGCAGCATGAACACCGGCTTTGCGGGGATCGAGAACGAGCTGTTCTACGACCCCAAGACGACGATGCTGTTCGGCGACGCCAAGGACTCGATCGTGAAACTGACCGCCGCCGTCAAGGCGGTTTAGTCCCCGAGGCAGAACCCGGTCACCAAAGGCGATGGCACGTCTCTACAGCTCGGCCAGCAGCTTCGCCAGCAGGTCGCTGCGCTGCTCGATCGAGCTCAGCGAGACGCGTTCGTCGTCCGCGTGGGCTCCGATTCCGATCGGGCCGAGGCCGTCCAGCACCGGCGCGCCCACGGCCGCGGCGAAGTTCCCGTCCGAGCCGCCGCCGGAGGCGTTCTGCGCAACCGGCTGGCCCAGCTCGGCCGCGATCGCGATCACGCGCTCGGCCAGCTCGCCGCTCTCGCGGGATCGCGTCATCGGCGGCCGCGTCACGCCGCCCGAAACCTCGATCGTCGCGCCGTCCAGCACCGGCTTCAGCCCACGGATGGACGACTCGAGCTGCGCCTGCTCGGCGGCCGTCCAGGCGCGCGCATCCACCCGCGCCCAGGCCTCGGCTGCGACCACGTTGTCACCGGTGCCACCGCCGACCTGGCCCACGTTCACGCGCACGCCTCGCTTCACGTCCACCAGCTTCGAGAGCGCGAGCGTCTGGTGGGCGAGCTCGGTCACGGCCGAGACGCCGCCGCCCTGATGCCCGGCGTGAGAGGCACGGCCGCCGATCCGCAGCTGGTAACGGGCGAGGCCGGAGCGCTCGGTGGTGATGGTGCCGTCGCGCACCGGCGGCTCGGTCACCAGCACCGCCTCGGCACGCGCCGCCAGCCGCTCCACCAGCGGCCGCCCGCTCGGACTTCCGATCTCCTCGTCGGCCGTGATCAGCACGCTCACCGGGCGCCGCAGCGGCATGGCGCGGCGGATCGCCTCCAGCATCACGACGATGCCGCCCTTCATGTCCAGCGCGCCCGGCCCCCAGGCCAGATCGCCGTCGACCCGAAACGGCATCCGCTGCAGCGTGCCCGCAGGCCACACGGTGTCCATGTGGGCAATCAACAGCAGCCCCGGATCGGGGCCGCCGAACGAGGCCTGAAGGTGCGGCCGGTCGGGCGCCACCAGCGCTCCCAGCGACTGGAACTCGGCCGCCAGGAACGAGCCGATGTGGGCGATCCGCGGCCCGTCCCCGGTCGGGCTCTCGAGCTCGACCAGCCTCCGCAACAGATCCACCGGACGCATCATGCGCGCAATTCGACCAGATCCGCGAGCTCTTCGTTGGTCAGCTCGCTGATCGCCCCCTCCACGCCGCGATCGACGATGCTGTTGGCGAGCCCGCGCTTGGCCTCGATCAGCTCGTCGATCCGCTCCTCGATGGTGCCGGCGCAGATCATCCTGTGCACCTGCACGACCCGCGTCTGGCCGATCCGGTGCGCGCGGTCGGACGCCTGGTCCTCCACCGCCGGGTTCCACCAGCGATCGAAGTGGAACACGTGGCTGGCGTTGGTCAGGTTGAGTCCCAGCCCGCCCGCCTTGAGTGACATCACCAGCACCCGCGGCTCGTCGCCCTCGGCCTGGAAGCCGTCCACCACCCGCTCGCGCTCGCGGATCGGGGTGGATCCGTCCAGGTACAGCCGCGCCACATCCAGGCTGCTCGTGAGATGTTCGGACAAGAGCCGCCCCATCACGGCGTACTGGGTGAACACGAGCGCGCTGTCGCCCTCGTCGATGGCCTCGGCCAGCATCTCGGTCAGGCGATCGAGCTTGCCCGACCGGCCGACCATCGTGCCCGGCCGGCTGAGCGCCTGCACGGGGTGGTTGCAGACCTGCTTCAGCCGCGTCAGCAGCGCCAGCACGTGGCCGCGCCGCTCGATGCCGGCGGCGCCCCTGACGTGTCCCAGCATGGCGTCGATGGTGGCCTGGTAGAGCGCCGCCTGTTCGACCGTCAGCGTGCAGTACTCGTTGGACTCCTGGCGCGGCGGCAGGTCTGGCAGCACCAGTGGGTCGCTCTTGTGGCGACGCAGGATGAAGGGCGCCGTGATCCGCCGCAGCCGCTCGGTGGCGGCCGGATCGCCGTGCTTCTCGATCGGCGTCGAGTAGCGGCGGCGGTAGGCGCTGCGGCTGTCGAGCAGGCCGGGATTGAGGAAGTGCAGGATCGACCACAGCTCGTCCAGCCGGTTCTCGATCGGCGTGCCCGTGAGCGCGATCCGGTGCCGGGCGCGCAGCGCGCGGGCGGCCTGGGCGCCGCGCGTGAGCGGGTTCTTGACCTGCTGCGCCTCGTCCAGCACCACCACTCGCCACTCGCACTCCCCCAGCAGTCGCTTGTCCCGCGGCAGCAGCGAGTAGGACGTCAGCACCACGTCGTGGCCCTCCAGGTCGCTGATGTCACGCGTGCGGTCGGGGCCGTGGTGGATGTGGGTCGCCAGGTCGGGCGCAAACCGGTGCAGCTCGCGCTGCCAGTTGCCGAGCACCGATGCCGGGCACACGATCAGCGCCGGCGCGGTCGACTCGTCGGTGCGATCGAGCAGGTAGGCGATCAGCTGCACCGTCTTGCCCAGGCCCATGTCGTCGGCCAGCAGCGCGCCCATGCCCAGCCGCCGCATCTCGAGCAGCCAACCCAGGCCGGACTCCTGGTAGGGCCGCAGCACGCCGTGGAAATCGTCCTCGGGGTCGACCGCGGCGCGCAGGGCGGGGTCGCACAGACGCGCGGCCAGCTTCTCCAGCTCCCCGGCCTGATCGGCGTCGACCTCGACCTCGAAGCCACGCAGCTCGGCGCTGCCGGCCAGCGTCGCGCCCAGCGCCGTCAGCGCCGGGATGCCGGCGCCGTTCAGCGCCAGCTGGGCGAGCTGACGGGCGCGGCGGAGCGCCTTGTCGCCCAGCAGCTTCCACTCCCCGCCCAGCCGTACCAGCGGCTGGGTCGCCGCGGCCAGCGCCCGGAACTCCTCGTCGCTGATCGGCTTGCCGCCCAGCGCCGCGTGCAGGTCGTACTCCACCACACCGCCCAGAGTGAGCGCCCCGGACGTGAACCTCAGCCCAGCCACGTCCAGCTCCAGATCCTGCTGCTCGCGCAGTTGCTCCGGCAGCCGCACCGAGGCCCCCGCGAACTCGAGCGCGGGCGCCGCCGACCGCAGCTCCGCCACCTGTGCCAGCGTCAGCGAGGCCCTGCCCTCGCGCACGACCCCCAGCAGCGGCAGGATGTTGGCGGCGCGCTTGAGGCGGTCGAAATCGGCCGGCACCAGCTGCAGCGGCCACTGCCCGTCCGGCTCGTCGGGCAGTCGCAGCAACAGCTCAAGCGGCTCCAGCGTCTGGCGCAGCCGGATCACCGGCGCAACCGCCCCCAGGTCGGGTGCGACCTTGCGCAGGGCGGGTTGCAGCACGGACAGGTCGATCTGCTCGTGGTAGCTGTCGATCGCGGTCAGCAGCCGTGGATCGCGCACCGCCGCGGCCAGGGCGCGCATCGCCGCCCGCACGAACTCGGCCACCGCATCGGCGGCCGTGATGGTGGAGGGCAGCTCGCCGTGCTCGGCAATCGCCGCGTGGGCGAGCGGCGGGAACGCGGCCGCGAATCGTGACAGGTCGGGCGGATCGCCGCCGGCCTGCACCACCCGCTCGGTCAGGCGAGCGACCAGCTGCCAGGCCTTCACCGAGGCGCTTGCGTCACCCTCGCGCTCGTTCAGCAGGTAGGCCAGGGCCGGCAGCATCGGCAGGCAGCGCGTCTCGACGCTGCGGTCGGACCCGTTGACGGCGATCGTGACGGGCAGCCGCCGCATCCCGTCCGGCAGCGACAGCTCGTCCAGCAGCACCGTCCATCCGCCCGGGGTCAGCGGCGAGACTGAGTAGAAGCCAAGCAGCGGCTCCTCGGCGCCGCGCGGCACGAAGGTCAGCTCGAGCGGGGCTCGGCGCGCGGTCGATGTGGACGGAAGGCTCAACCGATGGACGCTAGCAGGGAAGCGCTCCTGCCGGGCGCAGGCGGCTGCTGATAGGTTTCCGCCAGATGCGGATCTCGTTGAACGTGAACGACCAGGAGCAGGCGGTGGAGGCGGACGGCGGCGAGTCGCTGGCCGAGCTGCTGCGCACGCGGCTGGAGCTGACGGGCACCAAGGTGGCCTGCGGCGAGGGCACCTGCGGCAGCTGCACCGTCCTGCTGGACGGCCGCGCGGTGCTCTCGTGCCTGACGCTGGCGGCTGCCTGCGATGGCGCGGTGGTGCGCACGGTCGAGTCGGGCGGCCCGCTGCTGGAGCGGCTGCAGCAGGCGTTCACCGCCGAGGATGGGTTCCAGTGCGGGTTCTGCACGCCGGGCCAGCTGATGTCCGCGGTGGCGCTGCTCGAGCGCACGCCGCATCCAGGGCGGGACGAGATCGTGCAGGCGATGAGCGGCAACCTGTGCCGCTGCGGTGCATACGAGGGCATCGGCAGGGCGGTCGCCCGGGCGGCGGAGGGCGGCTGATGGCGAAGCTGGTCAAGACCGAGGCGGTCGTCGAGGGCCGCACCGAGGAGCGCTGGACGCTGGTCGAGGAGGACGCGACGCCGGAGTGGGCGCTCGACGCCACGCCCCGGCCGGTGGGCGAGCCGGCCACCAGGCTGACGGCCGCCGCCCGCGTCAGCGGCGCGGCCCGCTACACCTCCGATGTGCGGCTGCCCGGCCAGCTCGAGACGCTGGTGCTGCGCAGCCCGCACGCCAACGCGCTGCTGGTCTCGATCGACCTCGACGCCGCCCGCGGGGTTCCCGGCGTCCGCTGCGCGATCGGCCCCGGCGACGCCCCCGACTTCGACGGCCAGCCGCTGCTGACCGACAAGCCCCAGTACGCGGGCGCGGCGGTGGCCGCGATCGCCGCCGACTCGCAGGCTGCCGCGGCCGCGGGGCTGGAGGCGCTGAACCCGAAATGGGAGGCGCTCGGCTTCGTCACCGATCTCGACCAGGCGCTCGAGCGGCAGGACTTTCTCGAGCCGCCCAGCGATGAAGAGCGTGGCGACGTCGAGGCGGCGATGCGCGAGGCGGCAACCGTGATCGAGGTCGAGTACCTGGCCCCGGCCCAGATGCACAACTCGATGGAGCCGCACTGCGCCGTCGCGGACTGGCGGCCGGACGGGCTGACGATGTGGAGCTCGACGCAGGGCATCTACCAGGGCCGCTCGCAGCTGAGCGAGGCGTTCGGGCTCGACCCCGACAAGGTGCGCGTGATCTGCGAGTACATGGGCGGCGGCTTCGGCTCCAAGTTCGGCTGCGGCCCGGAGGGGATCCTGGCGGCCGAGCTGTCGCGGCGCTGCAAGCGGCCGGTGCGGCTGGTCTACTCGCGCCGCGACGAGAACCTGACGGCCGGATTCCGCACTCCCGCCCGAGTCAGCTTCAAGATCGGTGCCGAGCCGGATGGCACGCTGGTGGCGATCGAGGCATCGGCCGTGATGGGCATGGGCACGGGCGGCTGGGCCTACCCGATCCTGGAGACGACAAAGTCGCTGTACGCCTGCCCGAACGTGCACGCGATGGTGCTGCCGGTGCGCCAGAACCTGGGCGCGGCGGCGGCATTCCGGGCCCCGGGGGTGATGGAGGGGACGTGGGCGCTCGAGCAGGCGCTGGACGAGCTGGCGATCGAGCTGGACGTCGACCCGCTCGACCTGCGGCGCCGGAACCACACCGATGTCGATCCTGGCAACGGCCGCGCGTACACCTCCAAGCGGCTGCTCGAGAGCTACGACAAGGCCGCCGAGCTGGCCGGCTGGGCATCACGCGACGAGCTTCGTGGCGAGGGACGCATTCGCCGCGGCATGGGCTGCGCCAGCCAGTACTGGTGGGGCGGCGGCGGCCCGCCGGCCTACGCCGACGTACGGATCGGCGCCACCGGCAAGCCCGTGCTCAGCGTCGGCATGCAGGATCTCGGCACCGGCAGCATCACCGCCTGCGCCGTAGTCGCGGCCGAGCGGCTCGGCGTTGCCGTATCGGACATCACCGTGCGGGCTGGGGACACAGACCTGGCCGGCCACGGACCGTTCTCGGGCGGCTCGATGACGCTGGCCTCGATCGCTCCCGCCGTGCGCTCGGCCGCTCACCACGTGCGCACACAGCTGCTCGACCTGGCGTCGGACATGTTCGAGATCGCCGCAGCTGATCTCGACCTGGTGGACGGCGAGGTGCGCTCGTCCGACGGCACGTTGCGGCGGCCGATCGTCGACGTGACCGAGAAGCTGGGCAACGCCTGGGTGACCGGCGTCGGCTCACGCGCGCCGAATCCGCAGGGCCTGGCCGTGAACACGTTCGGCTGTCAGATCGCCCAGGTCGCCGTCGACACGCTGACCGGGCTGGTGACGGTGGAGCGGGTGGTGGCCGTCCACGACGTGGGCCGGATCGTGAACCCCATGGGCGCGCGCAGCCAGGTGCTGGGCGGCGTGCTGCAGGGCATCGGCTTCGCGCTGACCGAGGAGCGAGTCGTCGACCCGACCACCGGCACCGTGCTCAACCCCGGCTTCGAGGACTACAAGATCCCCACCATCGCCGATCTGCCCGAGGTGGTGTGCGAGTTCGTCGGCGAGCCCGATCCCAGGCTGGCGCTGGGCATCAAGGGGCTGGGCGAGCCGCCCATCATCCCCACCCCGGGTGCGATCGGAAACGCTGTCGCGCACGCGCTCGGCATGCGCATCCGTGAGGCGCCCTACACCCCGCGCCGTGTGCTCGAGGCGCTGGAGCAGGCGTGAGAACGTTCGTCTACCTACGTCCGTCGAGCGTTGCCGATGCCGGCGAGGCGCTGGCGAGGGGCGGAGCGCGAGCGATGGGTGGCGGCACCGACCTGGTCAGCCAGCAGGATCGCGGCATCCTCCCCGCCGACTCGCTGGTCGACCTGCGCGGCTTGGGACTCGACGAGATCGACGAGGCGGACGGCGGGCTGCGGCTCGGCGCGACCGTCACGCTCGCCGAGTTGGCTCGTCATGAGGGGGTGGCGGAGCGCTTCGCGGTGCTGCACGAGGCGGCGTCCCAGGCGGCCGCTCCGCAGCTGCGCGAGATGGGCACCGTGGCCGGCAACCTCTGCCAGCAGGTTCGCTGCTGGTACTTCCGCCATCCCGACCTGACCTGCTGGCTGCGCGGCGGCGACACCTGCTACGCGCAGATCGGCGATCATCGAAAGCACGGCCTCGAACCGGGCGACTGCATCTCGGTTGCGCCCAGCGACCTGGCCGCAGCGCTGCTGGCGCTGGACGCCGTGGTCACGACGAACCTGCAGCCGGACGGCATCCCGCTGCTCGAGCTCTACCGCAAGGCCGATCAGGCGAACCGCTCGACGCTGGCGCTGGCCGCCGGTGAGTTCGTGACAGCCGTGGTGCTCGCGCGCACTCCCGATGCCAGCGCGTACGAGCGAGCCGGCGAGCGCCACGCCTGGAGCTTCGCCCTGACCGGTGTGGGTGCTGCCCGGTTTGGCGACGAGCTGCGGGTGTCGGCGATCGGCGTCTCGAACCTGCCGCGGCTGATCGATCCCGAGGATCCCCTGTCCGGGCTGCCGGGGCTGGAGCAAACGGCGTGGAAACGGCGGCTGCTGAGCGGGCTGGTGGAGCAGGCGGTCGGCAGGGTGCGGGCCGGCGGCGGCTGAGAGCGTGGGGTGGTCGTCGACTCTGGCGAGAGTACGCTCGCCTGCGTATCAGCCGATCAAGTCCACGGATACTCGTCGTGCTGGGGCAGGTCGTCCAAGATCTCGTACCACGGGGCCTTGGAACCGACGAAAATATGGCCCATCGGCTTGAGCGCCGGCTCGTCGACGAGCGTTCCATACGGAACGCGGACGTACGAGCCCTGGCGCGCGGTCCAGTAGACAAGCGATTTGCAAGCATCGCACCGCATCTCGTGATCCGCGCCCTCCTCGCCCAGCCGCATCAACGAAGCCGCGCCGTTGGTGACCCTGAACTTCTCCGGCTCGATCTCACCCCACGGCAAGAATGCCGAACCAGTCATCGCACGACAGTTCGAGCAGTGGCAGCTGAACGCGGCGACGAACTCGTCCGAGACCTCGTAGGCGACCGTACCGCATCCGCAGCGTCCCCTCAGCACGACACGGCGCCTTAGCCTTGCCGGTTACCCGACTGCATGCCGGTGCCGGTGGCTCCACCGCCATCGCCGTTGGGCTGCCGATACTCGGTGTCAAGGCTCCCGCGGTTGCCTGGCGGCGTCAGCTTACGGCGGATTCGGTGAAGGATCGAGTGGAGGATCATCGACAGATGATACAAACGACCCTCACGGAGTTGTTTCGTAGAGGCTGCCGGTATACACGCCGGCGTCGTTCGCAGCTGCAGAGCAGCCCGCGCTGAACGCCTTCCAGTGGGCCGAGCCTCCACCGAACAGCAGCGACTCGAGATTCGCCCCCGGATGAGTTTGCGCCTTGCCGAACGCTCGGCGGCACTTCTTGTAGGCAAGGTCGTACCGACGCGCATCCTTGCCGCTGAACCCGCCGTGGCTGTTAGCGGACGAACCACCGCAGCCGGCTATCAATGATACGGCGAGCAGAAGGACGGTGAGACGACGCACACGCCGACTGTACGGGCGCGCAATCTGATTGTCTAACTGGAGTGATGCTGCTGCCGATCTCGCTCCTGTTCCGCGCCTTGATCGCAGAAGGCCTGGCCGTCTTCATGGTCACGATCGTGCCCAAGCACCTGACTCCTGACTCAGGTGCCTCCAAAGCGGCGGGAGTGGTACTGTCGGCGCCCCCTCGAAAAGGAGAGCGGCATCGCGTACGCAATCGTGCATCATTTTCCGGGCGGCACCAAGGAGCAGTACGAGGCATCGATTGCCGCCGTGCATCCGAGTGACGGCAGCCTGCCGGACGGGCAGATCTTTCACGCCGCGGGTCCCTCGGCCGGTGGTTGGACGATCATGGCCGTCCATGACTCGCAGGAGAGCTGGGAACAGTTCCGGGACGGCACGCTGGTGCCGCGGATGCAGCAGGGCATCGAAGGCGGGTTTGCCGCGCCGCCTGAAGAGACGGCCGTTGACGTGTACAAGCTGATGCCTTAGCGCTGACGAGAGCGCTGCAGTGCGACGGCCAACCAAACGCGAGCAGGGCCGCCGCGCATTGGCTGATTGAGCCTCCTACGGCGACGTGACGGCGACGGTGGCGCCGCCCGTGTGCCACGTGATCGGGTCGAGCGCGATCGAGTATGTGCCGGCCGCCGGCAGGGTCACGGCCAGCGTGCCGCCCTTCACGCCCACCTTTGCCGGCCCGGACAACGTGGCGCCGCCGGGACTCAGGATCGAGAGATGGAGGGACGCGATCGAGTCGGCCGTCAGCCGCACGGTGACGTGCTGGCCCGAGCCGCCCGAGAACGTGAGGTTGGCGTTCTGGCCGGGGACGCCCAGCGTGATGACCCTGCCCGCGCCGTTCACCGCAACCGTGCCGGCCACATCCGGCGGCACGGCGTACAGCGTCAGCGTCATCTGGCCGGTGGCATCGAGGTTGGGATCGACCAGCAGCGAGTAGGCACCGCTCAGCGTCAGTGCCTTCGCATCGATGAAGGTGCCGGCCGTGGTGACCGCCGAGCGGCTGGCAAACGACGCTCCGGTGGGAGTCTTGATCTGCACCTTGCTGCTCGCGATCGTGTCGCCGGTCACGCGCAGGCTGATGCGTCCGCCCGACGCCCCGCTGAAGCCGAGCAGCGCGCGCTGGCCGGGCACGCCGGGAGCGACGGTCACCGGTGCACCGCCGGGCACGATCGAGCCGCCGATGTCAGGCGGCACGTTGAACAGCGTCACCGACACGCTGCCTGTGGTCGCCGTGGTCGGATGCAGCCGGATCCAGTAGGTTCCGGTGAGCGTGGCCAACATCGGGTCGACGAAGCCCCCGCCGGCGGCGATGGCCCGCCGCTCGAGCAGTCGCGTGCCGTCCGGCGCCGTCACCGTCACCGACAGCGCGCCCAGCGTGCTCGTCCCCGTGCGCAGGCTGATGCGCTGCCCGGCGCTGGCCCGGAAGCTCGCCAGCGCATCGCTGCCGGACGTGGCCGAGACGGCGTGCGCCGCTCCGTCGACTGCCAGCTCGAGCACGGCCTGGCCGTTCGCGGTACGGGTGGCGGTGCTCGATCCATCGTCCGACGAGGCGCTCAAGATCAGCGGGCCGGTGGCGCCGGGTGTGAAGCTGCCCGACCACAGCCCGGCGCCGTTCGAGGTCAGGGTCAGCGGCGTACCGTTCACGGTCGCCGTCACCGAGACGCCGGCCGGCGAGGCGCACTCACCCGCCAGGACGCGCACCGCCACCGGCCGGCCCGGAGCTGCGACGAATCCGTCCCGCGGGGCATCGATCCAGGTGTCCGGCGTGCCGACACAGTCCGAGGCGGCGCCCACGTCCAGCCGCGAGCCGGTCAGCACCTTGCCCGCCAGCGACGCGAGCGGCCTGGCGGTGACGAACAGCAGCGCCTTGATCGTCTCGGGCGTCGCGGAAGGGTGCTGGCTGAACAGGAGCGCCGCAGACCCCGTCACGTGCGGCGCGGCCATCGAGGTGCCGGAGGCGAAGCCGTAGCCGCCGGTGTTGATCGTCGACAGCGTGTCGACACCGGGAGCCGCCATATCCACGGTGTCTCCGTAGGTCGAGAACCAGGCCAGCCCGTCCGACTGGTCGGTGGCGGCGGTCGACATCACGTTGGGCAGGTCGGTGGCGGCGGGGTAGAAGGCCGCGTCGGATGCGCTGTTTCCCGCCGAGGCGACGTAGAGGACACCGGCTGCGTCGGCGGTTGCGATCGCGTCGGTAAGGGCCTGCGAGTAGCTGCCCCCGCCCCACGAGCTGTTGATCACGCGGGCGCCGTTGTGCGCGGCGTACAGGATCGCACCGATCGCGTCGGCATTGGTCCCGGTGCCGTTGGCGCCGATGAACTTGAGCGGCATGATGGAGACGTGGGGATCGACGCCGATCACGCCGATGTCGTTGTCTCCGACGGCACCGATGGTGCCGGCGGTGTGCGTTCCGTGCCCCGCCTGGTCGTCGGGTAGGTTGTCATGGTTGACGAAGTCCCAGCCCTGCCAGTCATCGACGTACCCGTTGTGGTCGTTGTCGATGCCGTCGTTGCGGCAGCCGGCGCAGTTCTCGCCCGGATTGATCCAGAGGTTGGCAGCCAGGTCGGGGTGCGTGGTGAGCATGCCCGAGTCGATGTCGGCCACCACCAGCGACTGGGTGCCGGTGCCGTGCTGCCAGGCCGCGACGGCGCCGATGTCGTCACCGGCCGTGCCGGTCGTGCCGTTCACCGTCTGGCCAGTGTTATGCAGGCCCCAGAGCTGGCCGTACAGGCTGTCGGTTGGGCTGGTGGGCAGCGAGTCGGCGTGCCACACGACGTTGGGCTCGACGTAGCGGACGGACGGGTCGCGGGCCAGCGCCCGCGCGCCGGACGCGTCGGTCACCACCAGCTGAGCACGGATCTCTCCCAGCGCCGAGGGCAGCACGCGGGCGGCGTGAGAATCCGCGATCGAGGCCCGGCCGGCCGGCGAGACGGCCGGCCGGTAGCCGACGATGTACTGGCCGCGCGCGCTGGTGTCTGGACCGGCAACGCTACCGGCCGCCTGCGATCCGGCAGCACACAGCACCGATACCGCCACCGCCAGCACGATCGACCCCCGCCTCATCGAGGGAGCCTACAACCGGGGTCGGCCGGTAGCGAGCCTGTTGCCGTCAGCCGGGCCGGGGGTCGGTGACAGCTCCCTCGCTGGCAGAGCTGACCAGGGCTGCGTACTTGGCGAACACGCCGGTCGTGTAGCGGGGCTCTGGCGCCGTCCAATCGGCCAGCCGAGCGGCGATCTCGTCCTCGCTCAGCTCGACACGCAGCTCGCGGGCGGCGATGTCGAACTCGATCACATCGCCGTCGCGGACGATCGCGATGGGGCCGCCGTGCGCCGCCTCGGGGGTGACGTGCCCGGCCATCAGGCCGTGGGTCGCGCCCGAAAATCGGCCGTCGGTGATCAGCGCCACCTCGTCGCCCAGGCCCGCACCGACGATCGCGGCCGTGACGTGCAGCATCTCGCGCATCCCCGGCCCGCCGGCCGGCCCCTCGTAGCGGATCACGATCACGTCGCCGGCGGCGATCGCGCGCGCCTTGACCGCCGCGAAGCACTCTTCCTCCGAGTCGAACACCCGCGCCGGCCCGCGGTGGCTGGTGCGCTCATGGCCGGCCAGCTTGACCACGCAGCCGTCCGGCGAGAGGTTGCCGCGCAGCACCGCCAGACCCCCGGTGGGCTTGATCGGCGTCTCGATCGACACCACCACCGGCTGGCCGGGCGTCTCCACCACCTGATCGGCGATCTCGCCCAGGGTGCGGCCGTCGACCGTCATCGCGCCGGTGTGGATCAGGTCGCGCTTGGCCAGCTCGCGCGCCACCAGCGCAACGCCGCCGGCGTCGAAGATGTCCGTGGCGACGAAGGCGCCGCCCGGCTTGAGGCTGGCGACGATCGGCGTGCGGCCGGCGATGCGGTCGAAGTCGTCGATCGAGAACGGGATCCCCAGCTCGCGCGCGATCGCCAGCATGTGCAGCACGCCGTTGGTCGAGCCGCCGGTGGCGGCGACCGAGGCGGCGGCGTTCTCGAGCGCCTCGCGGGTGACGATCTGCGACGGGCGCACGTCGTCGCGCACCAGCTGCATCACGATCTCGCCAGCCCGCTCGGCCGCGTCGCCTTTGCCGCGGTTGAGTGCAGGGATGCCATTCATGCCGCCCGGCGAGAGACCCAGGAACTCAAGCGCGGTCGACATCGTGTTGGCGGTGTACTGCCCGCCGCAGGCGCCGGCGCCCGGACATGCGGCCGACTCCACCTCGTGCAGCTCGGCGGCATCGATCTTGTCGGCGGCGTACGCGCCCACGGCCTCGAAAACGTCCTGGATGGTGATGTCGCGGCCACGGAACGTGCCGGGCGCGATCGAACCGTTGTAGAGCACCAGGCCGGGCACGTCCAGGCGGCACAGCGCCATCGCGGCGGCCGGGATCGTCTTGTCGCAGCCGACCAGACAGACGAGGCCGTCGAACAGGTGTCCGCGCACGACCAGCTCGATCGAGTCAGCGATCACCTCACGGCTGATCAGCGATGCCCGCATGCCCTCGGTGCCCATCGAGACGCCGTCCGACACGGAGATCGTGTTGAACTCCATCGGGGTGCCGCCGGCGGCGCGGATGCCGGCCTTGACGCGCTGCGCCAGCTCGCGCTGGTTGAAGTTGCAGGGCATCGTCTCGATCCAGGTGGTCGAGACGCCGACCAGCGGCCGCGCGAGGTCGTCGTCGGTGAAGCCGATCCCCTTCAGCATCGCGCGGGCGGGGGCGCGGTCGGGCCCGTCGGTGAGGGCGGCGCTGTGCCGCTTGGCCGGGTCGGACGGGCGCGAGTACGGGTTCTTGTCACTCAACGGCCGTCACCACCTTGAGCCCCCACGCCTCGCCCGATGCGAACAGCTTGTCGGGGTCGATCTCGTCGGCGTACCCGAGCACATGCTGGCTGGGGTCGTCCTTGGTGCTGCCGAGCACCAGCCGGCGGACGACACCCGCGGCCGGGCGCGCCAAGTGGTCGCCGCGCTCACGCGCGGCCTCGGCCTCCTCTGCCGCCGATCCCTCGGCGTAGCCCTTGCCCATCGGCGAAAGAGTCTAGCCACTGGCCGCCGGAGCCGAAGCCGCTGCTGCCAGCAGCGCCACCAGCTCGGCGCCCGTCACGGGCGGCCCCGGGGTATCGGCCAGCTCGGGCCGCTTCAGTGCCTGCTCGGCGACGCTCTCGATCTGCCCCGGCGTGAGCGCCAGCCGCACACGGCCAGACAGCGCGTCCACCCCGCCGGCGAGGTTCTCGACGGTGACACCAAGCGCAGCCGCCAGGTCGGCCATCTGCGCGGGGGCGCGAGCGACCATGAAGGCCATCGTGTGCGGAAGCAGTGCGGCGTAGGTCTCGGCGTGGGGTGTCCCGCAGACGCGCACCGTCGTCTGGCCGAGCACGTGGTGGAGGGCGTAGCCGGCGGAGTCAACGGCATACCCGCAGAGCAGCGCGCCCAGCGCCAGGTCGCCCTCGCCCAGCAGCCGCGCGCCGCGCAGGGCCGCCATCGTGGCCACCGGGTTGGCGCGCGGGCCATACAGCGCCTCGGCGCCGTGTGCCAGCGCGTTCATCGCGCTGGCGCGCAGCATCGGCTCGGGCATCGAGCACATCAGGTCGGGGTCGGCCAGCACCAGCACCGGCCGCACGGACGGCCCCGCCTCGTGGCCCTCGATCTTTCGGTGCAGCGAGGTCATCGGGGCGCCGGACAGCGTCGTCGGCACGGCGCACACCTGGCCGCCGGTTACGGAGGCGATGGCCTTCGCGACGTCGATCACACGGCCCCCGCCCCACGCCACCAGCCGCCGGCCGGCGATCTCGGGCAGCAGCGAAGCTGCGGCAGCCGGCACCGCACAGGCACTGACCAGCAGGGCGGGGCCGATGCCGGGGTCGGCCCGCCGTGTCGTCAGCAGTTCGAACTCGTGCCAGCCCATCGCCGCCAGCCGCCCCGAGGCACCGACGCCATACTCGATCCGGCGGTCGCCGTCGCGCCAGCTGAATCCGGTCATCGCCGCACCTGCGCCACCGCCACGCCACCGACGACGAGCGCGGCGCCCAGCGCCAGCCACACGGTCACCCGCTCGCCCAGCGTCACCGCTCCGATCACGACCCCCAGCACCGGCACACCGTACAGGTAGGCCACCGCGCGCGACGCATCGAGCTGGCGCAGCGCCGTCCCCCACGCGTTGTAGGCATACAGCGTGCAGATCAGGCCCAGATACACCACCAGCGCCCAGTCCCAGGCGTCCAGCGCGCGGGCGTGGTCGATCGACGACGGCCGCAGCAGCGGAAGCAGCGCCAGCGTGCCGAACAGGTTGGCGGCGCTGCTCACCGCCGCCGCGTTCACGCGCCCCACCACCGGCTTCACGATCACGTTGTAGAGCGCGAAGGAGATCGGAGCGAGCAGCACCAGCAGCGGGCCCTCGGCGTTGTCGAACGAGATCGCCTGTCCGGAGCCGAGTGCCACGACCACCACCACCCCCGCGAACGCCAGACCGAGTCCCGCAGCACGCCAGGCCGAGAATCGCTCCAGCCCGAGCGCGATCGCGAATGCCAGCGTCATTCCCGGCGCCGTGCCCACCATCACGGCGGCGGTGCCGGACGTGGTGCGCTCCTCTCCCAGGTTCAGCGAGAGGTGGTAGACGGCCACCACCAGCAGGCCGGACACTGCGATCCGCAACAGGTCACGACGGCCGACACCGGGCAGCCAGCCGGTCGATTGCAGCACCAGCACGAAGCCGGGAGCGGCGATCAGGTAACGGCCGGCCGCCACCTCCTGGGCCGAGAGTCCGGCTCCCAGCAGATGCTTGATGGCGGCGAACGCACCCGCCCACACCACCACCACAGAGGTCAGCAGCAGGTGCGCCTTGAGATGCGTCAGAGAACGTCCCCGAGCCAAGCCGACAGCCGGGGGATGAAGGCGGGATCGATGGTGTGCGCCATCGGGGATTCCTGGTAGACGACGGCCGCGCCCGCCTCCAGCATCGCGCGGTTGGCCTGCCGGCCCCACTCGACGCCGATCACCGGATCGAAGCTGCCGTGGCCGATCGCGACCGGGTAGCCTGCGAGGCCCGTCAGGTCGAGCTCGAAGCCGTCGGCCGTCGGCATGAACCCCGACAGCGCGATGATCCCTGCCGGGCGCTGCCGGCCGGCGCCCAGGCCGAGCGCCCATGACATCACGCAGCCCTGCGAGACGCCGCCCAGCACGGTGCGCTCGAGAGGTACGCCGGTCTCGTCGGGCAGGGCGTCCAGCCACGCGCCGGCGGCGTGGTAGCTGGGCAGGAACGTGGCCGGATCGGGGTATCCGAGCTCGCGCACGATGTACCAGTGACGGCCGCCGGGCGGCAGTGCCAGCGGCGCGCGAGGCGTGACGCCGACCAGCCGCCGGTCGGGGTCGAGCGCCTCCAGCAGCGGCACCAGGTCATGCTCGTCGGCGCCGCGGCCGTGCAGCAGCACCAGCGCCCCCTGGGCGGCACCGGCGGCGGGACGCGTTATGGCCGAGATCTCGTCCACGATCTGCAAGAGTAGCGGCATGTCCTTCGTGAAACGCATCGAGATCCGCTGGCGTGATATGGACGGCTTCGGTCACGTCAACAACGCCGTCTACCTGACCTACCTGGAGGAGGCGCGCGACGAGATGTACACCGGGCTGCTGGGCGATATCGTGCACAGCATGGTGCTCCGCCACACGTCGGTCGACTTCCGCAGCGGGCTGGTGCAGGACGACGACCAGATCGACGTCAGCGTGGAGGTTGTGCGGATCGGGTCGTCCAGCGTGACGACGCGCGAGACGATCAC
>JAWVEC010000023.1:0-3345 GCA_033856975.1 Gaiellales bacterium | reverse complement strand
TACGCCGGCGCCGTGATGATCATGTTCCTGTTCGTGATCGCCTACCTGGGCGGCCGGGCGGACGAGCCGACCCACGACATCCCCGGCTGGCAGCTGGCCGCCGCGCTGGTGGCCGGCGGCGCGATCGTGGCCGAGATCGTGGTGGCCGTCGCCACCCAGGCGTTCCAGCGCGGCGCCACCGTCGGCGATCAGTTCGGCAGCCCGCAGCACATCGCGGACGGGCTCTTCTCGCGCTACCTGCTGGCGTTCGAGGCCACCTCGATCCTGCTGCTGGTGGCGGCCGTGGGCGGCGTCGTGCTGGGCTCGAAGAAGCCGGCATCGCGCGTCGACGAGCCGGACGCCTTCCCCGACCGCACTCCGCCCCAGCCCGAGCTCGAGCTGCAGGCGGCGGTGATGGGCGCCGAGACGGCCTTCCCGGTGCACCACGTCGGCAAGCCGGAGGACGCCTGATGCACATCGGCGTCGAGTACTTCGTCTCGCTCTCGGCGATCATCTTCGGCATCGGCCTGTACGGCGTGTTCACCCGCCGCAGCCCGCTGATCCTGCTGTTGTCGGTGGAGCTGATGCTGAACTCGTGCAACCTCGCCCTGGTCGCCTTCTCCCGCTACTGGGGCGAACAGAGCGGTCAGATCTTCGCCCTGGTCGTGATGGGCATCGCCGCCTCCGAGGTCGTCGTCGGCCTAGGCCTGGTGGTGGCCGTGGCACGGCGCAAGGCCGAGCTCGACGTCGACCGGATGACGGCCCTCAAGAACTGATGAACTCCTGATGGAAACCCTCTCCTGGACCTGTCTGCTGCTGCCGCTGGGGGGCGTCGCCGTGCTGGCGATGGCGGGCAGCCGCATCACGCGCACGGCCGCGGCCTGGTTGGGCACGGGCGTCGCGTTCGGCTCGTTCCTGGCCGCGGCGGCGGTGTTCTTCCAGGTGCTGGGCGAGGGCACCAGCCAGCGCGAGCACGTGTTCAAGCTCTACACGTGGGCAGGATCTGCCAGCCTCTCGGTGCCGCTCTCGATCCAGGTCGACCAGCTGTCGGTGGTCGAGATGCTGATCGTGTCCGGCGTGGGCGCGCTGATCGTCATGTACTCGATCGGCTACATGCACGGCGATCCCAAAGAGCGGCGCTTCTTCGCCTACCTCGACCTGTTCCTGTTCTCGATGCTGCTGCTGGTGATGGCCGGCAACTTCCTGCTGCTGCTGGCCGGCTGGGGCCTGGTCGGCCTCTCCTCCTACCTGCTGATCGGCTTCTGGCACGAGCAGGAGGCACCCGTGCAGGCGGCCAAGAAGGCCTTCGTGATGAACGCGATCGGCGACGTCGGCATCGCGGTCGCGATCTTCTTCATGGTCAGGGACCTCGGCACCACCGACTTCCAGGCCGTGTTCCACGGCGCCGCGGCCGGCATCGGACGCGGCTCCGCCGACGCCAACTGGATCGCGCTCGGGCTGCTGGTGGGTGCGGTCGCCAAGTCGGCCCAGATCCCGCTCCACACCTGGCTGCCGGATGCGATGGAAGGCCCCACCCCGGTCAGCGCGCTGATCCATGCCGCAACCATGGTCACGGCCGGCGTCTACCTGGTCGCGCGAACGCACGTGCTGTTCGAGCTGGCGCCGGACATCCAGAAGCTGGTGGCGGTGCTGGGCGTGGCGACGCTGCTGATGGCGGGCGTGATCGCGCTCGTCCAGACCGACATCAAGCGCATCATCGCCTACTCGACGATGAGCCAGATCGGCTACATGTTCGCCGCCGTGGGCGCGGGCGCATACGCGGCCGGCATGTACCACCTGCTGACCCACGCCTTCTTCAAGGCGCTGCTGTTCCTGGGCGCGGGCATCGTCATCCACGCGCTGGCAAACGAGCAGGACGTGCGCAGGATGGGCGGCCTGGCCAAGGCGCTGCCGCGCACGACGATGCTGATGTGGATCGGGACGGTCGCCCTGATCGGCTTCTTCCCGCTGTCCAAGGACGAGATCCTGGCCGGCGGCCTGCACCGCGGCGGCGGCGTGGGCTGGCTGGTGTTCCTGGGCGGACTGGTGGGCGCCGCGTTCACCGGCATCTACGCCGTGCGGCTGATGCGGCTGGTGTTCTATGGCGAGCAGTCGGACTTCGTCAAGCAGCACCTGCACTCAGACCACGGCGAGGCGCCCTGGACGATGTTCTGGCCCGTGGCGGCGCTCGCGGTGGGCGCGCTGCTGTCGGGCTTTCTGGCGGTCGGCTTCGGCATCACCAACGTGTTCGGCGAGTTCCTGGCGCAGGCCGCGCCCAACATCGATCCCACCGCAGGTGAGGACTTCCTGACCACCGCGCTGGCGTGGGCACTGAGCGCGGCCGGCGGCTACTACGTCTGGCGGCTGTACGACAGCCCCGCGCGGGTGGCGGCGGTACGCAGCCGGTTCGAGACGATGGCGATCATCGCCGAGGCCAAGTTCGGCTGGGACGAGCTGTACTACAACATCGGCTACCGGCCCGCGGTGTGGGTTGCGGTGACCTTCGACCGCGTCATCGAGCAGTGGCTGATCGGCGGCTCGATCTGGCTCGTGCGAACGCTGGTCGACACGGTGGCGCGGGGCACCGCGGCTGCCCAGTCGGGCATCGTCCGCCAGTACGCCACCGTGCTGGCCGGCGGCGCAGCCGTGCTGGCCGTCTACTTCCTGGGCAAGGCCAGCCTGTGACCCTGGCCCTGATCCTGCTGCCGCTGGTGGCCGCCGTGGCGGTCGGGTTCGGGCCGCTGCCGCGCCGCACAAGCGAGGCGCTGGCGCTGCTGGCCGGCCTGGCCGAGCTGGTGCTGGCGGCGATCGCGGTGATCCGGTTCGACGTCGGCGGCGGCAGCCAGTTCGTCACCGACCGGCTCTGGATCGGCAACTTCGTCGGCACCGCCGACGTGCGCCTGCACGTCGCGATGGACGGGCTGTCGCTGTTCATGGCGGCGCTGACCGCGGTCGGCGTGCTGGCGGCGATCTGGTCGGCCATTCTCGCCCACCGCGAGCGGTCGCGCGCCTACCTGGGACTGCTGCTGCTGCTCGAGTCGGCGCTGCTGCTCCTGTTCACCGCCCGCGACCTGGTGCTGTTCTACGTCGGCTGGGAGATCATGATGATCGCCCTGATCGTGCTGATGGGACTGTGGGGGAAGGCCGGACGCCGCTTCGCAACGCTGCAGTTCGTGATCTACTCGGTGATCGGCTCGCTGCTGATGCTGGTCGCGATCGCGACGCTGGGCGTGCAGGGCGGCTCGTTCGACCTGGCCACGCTGGCCGGCCAGCACCGCGACTCGGCCTGGCTGTTCCTGGCCTTCTGCGCCGCGTTCTGCATCAAGGCACCGATGTTCCCGCTGCACGGCTGGCTGCCGGCGGCCT
>JAWVEC010000022.1:0-2607 GCA_033856975.1 Gaiellales bacterium | reverse complement strand
CCGAGCAGTTCGCCGCCGCCTGATCTTCACACCGCACACACGGACGGCCGGCGAGCCATAAGCGGGGCTCACCGGCCGTCCCGTAGCAGGGCGGCGACTAGCCTTGGTGGACTGGCACCACGATGTTTTCGAAGTGGTTCCCCGACAGGCTGGCGTGTGCGTTCTGAGTCCAGATGCCAAAGTGGGCATTGCTCAGCCAGTTGTCCGAGATGACCGTGCCCGTGATCGGCACGACCGCGCTGAAGATCAGCACGTCGGCGGTGCGTGTCACGCCGGCGTCCGGGTCGCCACCACGGTTGTTGTTGCTCAGCGTGTTTCCGATCAACCGGTTGCCGTTCACGTCCTGGTTGGGCGCGTGGCTGTGGATTGTGACTCCGGCCAGGTTGTTGCCAATGGCCGTGTTGAAGGCCACGGTGTTGTTGTAGGCGGCCGAGCCCGGCCCGGCGGCGGCGATCAGGATGCCGGCGCCCTCGCCCTTGAGGCCGTTGCGATTGACGACGTTGTGCACGATCAGGTTTCGGTACACCCCGCCCATCGTCGGCTGCAGCTCACCCGTCGCCGAGACGGCGTTGGGGCTGTGGCCGGGAATGGTGATGCCGCAGTCGTACTGGTTTCGCCAGACGTGGTTCCAGGCCACCGTGTTTCGAAAGGTGGGCCCGAACTCGTCGGTCATGAGGATCCCGCCCGCGTTGGCCGTGATGCGATTACCGAGCACCGTCGAGTGCGACACCGTCATCAGGTGGATGCCCTCTCCGCAGTCGCCGGGCACCTCGCCGAACGCGGCGCACTCGCCGGTCGGGCTGGCCGAGAACATGCCGAGATCGTTGTGCGATACGACGTTGCCCACGATCCTCACCCACGAGGTGTTGATCGCAACGACTCCCTCCTGGGTGGCGTTGCTGACCTGGAAGCCGCGCAACGATGCTCCCACCGATCCACGCCCGGCGAGCACGATCCCGTTCAGGCGGCCGGCGGCGTTCACGACCGGCCAGCGACGGCCGATCAGGTGCACGCGCTTCCGCACGATCACGTCCTCGTGATAGGTGCCACGGCGGACGACGATGCGATCGCCGGCCGACGCCACCGAGACGGCGTGCGTGATCGTCCGGCACGGATGCGCACTGGTGCAGCCGGCAGCATTGCTGCCGCCCGGAGCCACGAACAGCGTCGCAGCAGACGCCCACGCCGGAGCCGCCCCGAGCGCCACCGCCGCGATCGCCAGACAGCCCGCGAACCGCACGCCGCGTCGCAAGCTCTTCGACTCGTTTGACATTCTCATTCTCAACCTCCGACTCATAGGGCCGCACGGATTTCCGCACGGCGAACGCGGCGAGTCTCCTGCCGTCCGTGGATGAAGTCAACCGGCAATGTGTGGGCCGGCACCGGGATTGGCCCGTCGTCTCAGGCCGACTCGGCCAAGAGCGACCGGATGGCCGCCTTGCCGTCCGCAAACGGCCGGCCGTGGTCGAGGCAGAGCAGGCTGAACGGCAGCTCAAGCAGCCCTTCGACGCTGCGCCGGGTGGCCGCCGGATCGTCGTGATACTGGAGCGGCCCGAAGCGCAGGCCGGCGTCTGGATCGCCCATCAGCAGGTCGGCGCACACCAGCGCGCCCGGCCCCTGCGGCCACAGCAGGCAGAAGTGCAGCAAGCTGGGACCCGGCGTCTGAACGGCCTGGAAGCCACCCGGCAGGTCGTCTCCGGCTGCGTAGAGGTGATCGGGCTGCTCGTCAGGCGGCGGCGTGCCCGCCGGCGCCCACACCGTCGCACCGAACTGCGTCCGGTAGCGCCACGCCGAGCGCTGGTGGCCCTTCGAGGTGAGCAGGATCGCGGCCGGCTGGGGCAGCTGCGCCAGCTCGTCGGCGACCAGCTGCACCGGGTCGATCAGGATCGCGCCCTGCGCCGAGTCGAACAGGTGGCAGCTCGAGACGGAGCCGCCGATGGCGCTGTTTGCGATCTGCCAGTGCCAGATGCCGGGCTGCACCTGCTGGGCGCCGCTGGCGACCTCGACGGGCTCGGTCATCGCCGCATGATACCCGCGGCCGGAACGTCCCAGGTAACTCCCAGGTCGCCCTCAGCCCGCCCGTATCCGCGGCTGGTTTGCTTTGGGAGAGCCCGGCGGCTGCGAGCACAGGAGCCAGCCGGTCGCCGGGCCTCATCACCCAACGATTTCGGAGGAGAGCCGTGTTCTATCTGTCATACATGTTCGCCGAGCTTCGCAGGCGGCGGGGCCGCACGATCCTGACCGCCCTCGGGCTGGCCATCGGCGTGGCACTGGTGGTAACGGTGAACGCGCTCTCGTCCGGGCTCGACTCGGCGCAGCAAAAGGTGCTGCAGCCGCTGACCGGAGTCGGCACCGACATCACGGTGACGCGGCCGATCACGCTGTCGGCGAACGGCGGCGGAGTCTTCAACTCGCTCTCGCCGCAGCAGCAGAGCAAGCTTCGCAACCAGACGCGGGGCGGTGCCGGCTTCGGATTCGGGGGCGCCAGCCCGGGATCGACGATCAACAAGGACGTCGCAAACTCGTCCCAGGTCAGCTTCTCGACAAGCCGCGCAAGCTCACTTGCCTCGCTGGCCAACGTCTCGGGCGCGGCCGGCTACCTGAGCC